>CANFYD010000451.1 GCA_947450745.1 Burkholderiales bacterium | reverse complement strand
AGCGATTTGTAGGAATCGCTGAGGTCGGTGTACTTGCCGCACATGGCAATCGTCACGTCTTTGGCCGGGTGCTCGACTTCATGCACCAGCATGTCCCAACGCTTCAAGTCGGCCGAGCGGGTGCTGAGCTGCAGCTTGGTGCAGATCATCTGATCCAGACCCTGCTCGTGCAGCATGCGCGGCACTTTGTAGATGGTGTCCACGTCCCACATCGAGATCACACCGTACTCAGGCACGTTGGTGAACATCGAGATTTTTTCGCGCTCATCATCGGGAATGCGGCGGTCGGCGCGGCAGATCAGCGCGTCCGGCTGGATACCGATTTCGCGCAGCTTCTGCACCGTGTGCTGGGTCGGCTTGGTCTTCAATTCGCCGGCCGCAGCAATCCAGGGCACATAGGTCAGGTGCACAAAAGCGACCTGGTTCGGGCCGGCCTTCAAGCTCATCTGGCGCGCGGCTTCCAGGAAGGGCAGCGATTCGATGTCGCCGACAGTGCCGCCGATTTCAACGATCGCCACATCGACAGCGTCCGGCGTGCCGTGACCGGCCCCGCGACGCACGTAGTCCTGGATTTCGTTGGTGATGTGCGGGATCACCTGCACCGTTTTGCCGAGGTAGTCGCCGCGACGTTCCTTCTCCAGCACGGACATGTAAATCTGCCCGGTGGTGAAGTTGTTGCTGCGCTTCATGCGCGTGGTGATAAAGCGCTCGTAATGCCCTAAGTCGAGATCGGTTTCGGCGCCGTCTTCGGTGACAAATACTTCACCGTGTTGAAACGGCGACATGGTGCCCGGATCAACGTTGATGTAGGGATCGAGCTTGATCAGAGTGACCTTGAGGCCGCGTGATTCGAGGATGGCAGCCAGTGAAGCTGATGCGATGCCCTTGCCGAGTGAGGACACCACACCGCCTGTGACGTAGACGTACTTGGTCATGTCGTGCAGCGAGTTGCAAAAACGCTGTGGTGGTAAAAAGTGATTATAGAGGGGCGCATGCGATCACTTGGACTCGGCCTGCATCGTGGTCAGCATTTGCAGCGCCAGCGCGGCGGTGTCGTCGGGCCGTTCGAAGGGGAACAGATGCGTGCCTTCCAGCCAGGCGAAATGCTTCCTGGCCAGCGCTTTCGAAGCGGCCATGCCGGCTTGGCGCAACTCCTCCGATTGGGTGCCGGCAATGAAGCCGACCGGGCAACGCGGCGGGTGGCGGCGCAGCATCTGCCCCAGGTTGTGCGGCAGCGTGTCGTAGATGCGGCTTTCCACTTCGCGGTGAAAACGCAGGCGGGTGCTGCCTTCGCGCTCTTCAAAGCCGCTGTTCACATAGTCCTGCAAGACGCGCGGGTCCCAGCGGGCGAACTTGTGCTTGGCCGCGAAATGCGTCAGCACATCGACCCGGTTCGGCCATTCATGGCGGCGCCGGCTCGACACCCGGCTCGGTGACACCCGGGTCATCAGCCTTGTCGCCTTCATCACCTGCAAGCTGTGGGCACGCCAGCCGGTCACCACCGGTGAATCCAGCATCAGCAGGCCTTGGGTCAAATCCGGCCGCTTGCAAGCGACTTGCAAGCTCAGCATGCCGCCCAGCGAATGGCCGACCAACATCACTGGCGCGGCCGGCTTGACCTCGCGCTCGATGAAATGAATCAACTGATCACGCACATGCGGCCAATTGCTGGTGACCGGATAGGCCGGGTCGTGTCCGAGCTGGGGCAGCGCGTGAACCGTCCAACCGGCCTGCCGCCAAGCGTCGAACAGCACCCGGTAGCAACCGGCACCAAAGCCGTTGGCATGCGAGAAAACGATTGTCTTGTTCATGTTTTACTGAGGGCTTTGAGGCGATAAATCAGCTCAAGCGCCTCGCGCGGACTCAAGTTGTCGGGGTTCACATCATTCATCGCCAACATCAGCGGGCTTGTCGCGGGGTGGACAGTGGCGGCTGGCAGCCACTCCTGAACCGGTGGTGCGGCGAACAAATCAATTTGCGCATCGCCGGCGCTGGCCTTGGCTTCCAGCGCCTCCAGCGTGGCGCGGGCTTGGCGCACCAAGCTGGCGGGCATGCCGGCCAGTCGGGCCACTTGCACGCCGTAACTGCGGCTGGCCGGTCCGGGCTGAATTTCATGCAAAAAGACGATGGTGTCGCCGCTCTCGACCGCGCCGACATGGCAGTTGATCGCCTGTTTGTGCTGGGTCGGGAACTCGGTCAGCTCGAAGTAGTGGGTGGCAAACAGCGTGAACGAGTGGCTTTTGTCATGCAGATGGCTGGCAATCGCGCCTGCCAGGGCGAGGCCATCAAAGGTCGAGGTGCCACGCCCGATCTCGTCCATCAGGACCAGCGATTGATCGGTGGCGCTGTGCAGGATGGCCGCCCCTTCCGTCATCTCCAGCATGAAGGTGGACTGGGCGTTGGCCAAGTCGTCGGCCGCGCCGATGCGGGTGTGGATGGCGTCCATTGGCCCCAGACGGCAACTGCTGGCCGGCACATAACTGCCCATCGCCGCCAGCAAGCTGATCAAGGCGACCTGCCGCATGAAGGTGGATTTGCCGCCCATATTCGGGCCGGTGATCATCAGCATGCGGGTGCGGGCGTCAAGCCGGCAGTCGTTGGCCATGAACTCGCCGGCGCCGGTTTCTCGCAAACGCTGCTCCACCACCGGGTGGCGCCCGGCGGTGAAATCGATACAGGGTTGCTTGACGAATTCCGGTCGGCACCAGCCCAAGGTGCTGGCCCGCTCGGCCAAGCTGCTGAGTGCGTCCAGGCTGGCCAGCGCGCGGCCCAGGGCGGTCAGCTCTTGCAAGGCCTCGGTCAACTGGTCGAGCACCAGTTCGAACAGCATTTTTTCGCGCGCCAGCGAGCGCTCTTGCGCCGACAAGGCCTTGTCCTCGAAGGTCTTCAGCTCCGGCGTGATGTAGCGCTCGGCATTCTTCAGCGTCTGGCGGCGCAAATAGTCGGCCGGCACTTTGTCGACCTGGCCCTGCGTGACCTCGATGTAGAAGCCGTGCACGCGGTTGAACTGCACGCGCAGATTGGGGATGCCGGTGCGGGCTCTCTCGCGGGTTTCCAGGTCGAGCAAGAAGGCGTCGCAATTGGTCTGGATGCCGCGCAGCTCGTCCAGCTCGGCGTCAAAGCCATCGGCAATCACGCCGCCGTCACGCACCAGCACGGCCGGCTCGGCTGCCACCGCCCGGCTCAGCAATTCCTCGATATGCGGCGAAGCGAGCAGGCCCTGCGCCAGCTCGTGCAACAGCGCGCTGCCTGGCGGCACCGTTTGGCGCAAGCCCGGCAGCGCTTGCAAGGTGGCGCGCAGGCCGGCCAGTTCGCGTGGCCGCACCTGGCGCAGCGCCACACGGGCGGCGATGCGCTCCACATCCGCCAAGCCTCGCAGCGCGTCGCGTAGGCCGTCGAGCAAGGGCTCCGGCGAGTCTTGCAACAAGGCGGAGATGGCCTCGTGGCGGGCCAGCGCTTCGGCGCGATCGCGTCGCGGGTGCAACAGCCAATGCCGCAGCGCCCGACTGCCCATGCCGGTGCGGCAGCTGTCCAGCAGCGACAGCAGCGTCGGCGTCGTTTCGCCGCGCAGTGTCAGCGTCAACTCCAGATTGCGCTGGGTGGCCGGCGGCAGGTCGAGCAGATCGCCGCTGCGCTGCACCATCAATGTTTTGACGTGGGCCAGCGCTTGGCCCTGCGTGTGTTCGGCATAGCTGAGCAGGGCCGCCGCCGCCGCATGGGCCGCCGTGAACTGCTGGGCGTTGAAGCCGGCCAGGCTGGCCACGCCGAGCTGCTCGCACAGCTTGCGCGAGCCCAGTGGCGCATCAAACTGCCAGCTCGGCCGGTTGGTGATCGGCGCGCGCGCGGCCAACACGGCGGCTGGCTGGCGTTCGCGGT
>CANFYD010000450.1 GCA_947450745.1 Burkholderiales bacterium | reverse complement strand
TGGGTGCCAGCCTTGGCATGCACAACATCAGCTCCTGACCCAAGCGCGCGTCGAACACCACCCACAACATCGTGCGCGAGCTTTTGCTGAGCAACGAGCGCAACTCGAAACGCCCGAAACGGCGCACCGACGCCGCAGCTGCTGCTGCTGGGGCACCGGCCGGGCTGGGAGCTGCGGAAGAAGAGGAGGCTGCGGGCACAGGCAATGCTGGCGAACTGCGCCAGAGTTTGAATAGGCCCTATTGGACACAACAAACCGGGGCCGAAAGGCCGAAGCTGGCAGGAATTTCGCCAGCTTCTTGTAAGGCCCGCTGGCTTACCCCGCAAACCTACCCGGCCAATTGGGCCCAGACCTTTTCCAAGCGCT
The DNA here is from genome assembly GCA_947450745.1 of Burkholderiales bacterium. GTDB lineage: Bacteria > Pseudomonadota > Gammaproteobacteria > Burkholderiales > Burkholderiaceae_C > Paucibacter_A. The sequence continues at coordinate 3,537 of CANFYD010000450.1, read as the reverse complement.
TCACACTGACCGGCTGCGGCGTGCGCAATTCTTGTGCAAACAGGCTGACCCGCAACTCCTCCAACTGCCAGCGGAAATCGATCAGCCTCGCGTCCTGCGTACCTTTCAGCTCGATCACCCGGCGCAGATAGCGCTGCTCCAGCGGCCGCAACTCGGACAGCAGCCGGGTGTCGCGGGCCGGGTCGGCGCGCAGCTTGTCCAGCCGCCCGACGATGGCTTTCAAATAACGCGGCAGATGGGCGAGCTGCGACCACGGCGTTGCCGTCACCAACTGCTTGGTGCACAAACGGGCCAGTTGAGCGGCAATGTCCTCGCCCGCTTCCTTGCCGGCGCGGGCGTCCTTCAGCTTGCGGGTGGCGGCGTTGAAGTCGAGCAAAACCACCGCTGTCTGGCGCGCCACTTCCTGAGCGATCAGGTTCAAGCGAGCGCGGCCTTCGTCGAGGCGGGTCTTGAAAGCGAATTCGTCCTTGGGCAAGGGCTCCGCCAGAAAAGCCCGGTCCAGGGCGACGGCGATGATCTGGTCGCGCAACTCCTCGGCCGTGCCCAGCGGCATGTAATAGACCGACATCTTCTGCAGATCAGGGATATTTTTCTCCAGGAACTTCAGCGGGTCCTTCAACTGCAGCGCCACCAACCGGCGCAGGCCCAGCCGGTGCCGGGCAGCCGCCACATCGGGCTCGTCGAAGACCTCGATTTCGACACAGCTGCCCCGGTCCAGCAGCGCCGGGAAGCCGATCAAGGTCTGTGCGCCGCGAGTCACTTCCATCAATTCGGGCAGCTCGCCAAAGGTCCAGGCGGTGTAGGACTTGGCCACCTCGCGGACGGCAGGCGGGCGGCTGTGGACCACCTCGGCCCGCACGCCACCGGCAGCCACTGGTGCGAGCGAGGCTGAAGCCGGTGCCGAGGCCGGCAACTTCAGCGCCGCCAGCGCCTGGAAGGCCGAGCGCGCCTGCCCGCCCAGCTCCGCCTTCAGCGCCGCCAGATTGCGGCCGAGCCCAAGCTGCCGGCCATGCTCATCGACGACCAGGAAGTTCATGAACAAATGCGGCTGCAATTGCTCCAGCTTGAAGTCGTTGCGCTGCACGGCCAGTTGCGTGCGCTCCTTGACCGCCTTCAACACCACCTCGATCAAGCTGCCCTGCGCAAACGGATGGGTGGCGGCAAATTCGGCCACAAACTCCGGCAAGGGCACCAGGCGCGAGCGCGGCCGCTGGTGCAGCGTTTTCAACAGCGCCAGCACCTTGGGCTCCAGCATGCCGGGCACCAGCCATTCGGCGCGTTCGTCGCCCACTTGGTTGAGGGCGTAGATCGGCACGCTCAGCGTCAGGCCGTCACGCGCACCACCCGGTTCGTGCAAATAAGTGACCGTGCAATCGACACCGCCCAACCGAATCGTCTTCGGGAAGGCATTGCTGGTGATGCCGGCCGCCTCGTGGCGCATCAGCTCGTCGCGGCTCAAATGCAGCAGCTTGGGGTCGGCCTTCGACTCATGCCGGTACCAGCGCTCCAGCGTCGCGCCGGAGCACACCTCGGGCGGCAGCTTCTGGTCGTAATAGGCGTAGATCAGCTCGTCGTCGATCAAAACGTCTTGGCGGCGCGACTTGTGCTCCAGCTCCTCGACCTTGGCAATTTGCCGCTGGTTATGGGCCAAAAACGGCAGCCGCGTTTCCCATTCGCCATTCACCAGCGCCTCGCGGATGAAGATGGCGCGGGCCGCTGGCGCATCGACATTGCCGAAGTTGACCCGCCGATTGCTGTAGATCACGATGCCGTACAGCGTGGCCCGCTCCAGCGCGATCACCTCGGCCGCCTTTTTCTCCCAATGCGGCTCCAGCAACTGCGTTTTGATCAGGTGGCCGGCAATGCCGGGCAGCCACTGCGGGTCGATGCTGGCGATGCCACGGCCGAACAGCCGAGTCGTTTCCACCAGCTCGGCGCTGACGATCCAGCGGCCCGGCTTCTTGCTCAAGTGCGCACCCGGATGGCGCCAGAACTTGATGCCGCGCGCCCCCAAATACCACTCGTCGTCTTCGCTCTTGCAGCCCAGATTGCCCAGCAAACCGGCCAGCATCGACAAATGCACCTGCTCGTAGGTGGCCTCGGCGGTGTTCATGCGCCAGCCGTGCTCGGCCACCACCGTGTGCAGTTGCGAGTAGATGTCGCGCCATTCGCGCACCCGGCGCACGCTGACGAAGTTTTCGCGCAGCACTTGCTCGTAGCGGCGGTTCGACAGCTTGTGTTCGCCGTGCCCGCCCTTGGCTTCTTCGATCCATTTCCAGAGCTTCAAATAGCCCAGAAATTCCGACTTCTCGTCGTCGAACTTCTTGTGCTTTTCGTCCGCCGACTGCTGTTGATCCATCGGCCGGTCACGCACATCCTGGCCACTCAAGGCGCTGGCGATGATCAGCACCTCACTCAAGGCCTCGCGGGTGCGCGCTTCCAGAATCATCCGGCCGACGCGCGGGTCCAGCGGCAGCTTGGACAGCTCGCGGCCCAGCGGCGTCAGCTCATTGCCTTCGTCCACTGCGCCCAGTTCGGCCAGCAACTGGTAGCCGTCGGCCACCGCCTTGCGCGGCGGCGGCTCGATGAAGGGGAAGTCATCGACCTGCCCCAGGTTCAGCGACTTCATGCGCAGAATCACCCCGGCCAACGAGCTGCGCAGGATTTCGGGGTCGGTAAAGCGCGGCCGGGCGAGGAAGTCCTTCTCGTCGTAAAGCCGGATGCAAATGCCGTTGGCGACCCGGCCGCAGCGGCCGGCGCGTTGGTTGGCGGCCGATTGGCTGATCGCCTCGACCTGCAACTGCTCGACCTTGTTGCGGTAGCTGTAGCGCTTGACGCGGGCCAAGCCCGGATCGATCACGTAGCGGATGCCGGGCACCGTCAGCGAGGTTTCGGCCACGTTGGTGGCCAGCACGATGCGGCGCGCCCCGTGCGGCTCGAAAATCTTGTCCTGCTCCTGAGGCGACAACCGGGCGAACAGCGGCAGCACATCGACGCCGGGCGGGTGATGCTTGCGCAAATGATCGGCCGCCTCGCGGATTTCGCGCTCGCCGGGCAGGAACACCAGCACGTCGCCGCCCCCGTCCCTCCACAACTCGTCGATGGCGTCACCGATCGCGTGGTTGACGTCGTACTCGCGGCTTTCCTCGAACGGCCGGTAACGCTGCTCGACCGGGAACAGCCGGCCGGACACGGTCAGCACCGGTGCCGGACCGCTGGCGGATTCGAAATGCTTGGCAAAGCGGTCGGCGTCGATCGTGGCCGAGGTGATGATGACCTTCAGGTCGGGCCGGCGCGGCAACACCTCGCGCAGATAGCCGAGCAGGAAGTCGATGTTGAGGCTGCGCTCATGCGCCTCGTCGATGATCAAGGTGTCGTAGGCCTTGAGCAGCGGGTCGGTCTGCGTTTCGGCCAGCAAAATGCCGTCCGTCATCAGCTTGACCGAGGCATCGCGCGAGAGGCGATCCTGGAACCGCACCTTGAAGCCGACCACGTCACCGAGTGGCGTTTTCAGCTCTTCAGCAATGCGCTTGGCCA
>CANFYD010000449.1 GCA_947450745.1 Burkholderiales bacterium | reverse complement strand
GTGGCTACCAGGATTGGTTCGGGTTGGACCCGGCGAAGCCAGAGCGGGTCAGTGCCAAGCAATTTTTGGGCGCGGCCACCTTTGCCGGCATCCGCCCGCAGGTGCAACGCGCTTTTGCGGGCGAGGCGTCTACCTTCGAGTACGGCATTTTGCGCATCGACGGCAGCCGCGTGACCGCGCGCACCACGCTGATCCCGGAGATTTCTGCCGATGGTTCGGTGGCCGGCTGCTTCGAGCTGACCTTCGACATCAGCGCCGAGAAGCGCGCTCAGGAGATCTTGGCTCAGACCCAGAAGCTGGAGCTGCTGGGCCAGTTGACCGGCGGCTTGGCGCATGACTTCAACAACATCCTGACCGTCATCATCGGCAACCTGAGCGCACTGGCCGAGGCGCGGGCGGGCGACGCGGCGGTGGCCGAGTTCGTGGGCCCGGCGGTGGATGCGGCACGGCGCGGGGCCGAGTTGATCAAGGCGCTGCAGTCGTTCTCGCGCAAGCAGCCGCTGCAGGCGCAAGCGGTGGACATCGCGCCGCTGATCGCCAGCGTGGTGGCACTGGTGCGGCGCTCGCTGCCGGACAGCTTGCAGCTCGACGTGAGGGTAGACATTGACCGCAGCAACAGCAACAGCAACCACGACAGCGACGAAAGCGACGACAACGCCGCGTTGTGGGCATGGGTCGATGCCGACCAGTTGCAAAGCACGCTGATCAACCTGATTTTCAACGCCCGCGACGCGGCACCGGCCCAGGGCCGCATCAGCTTGCAAGCGTCGGCGGCGTGGCTGGATGCCGACGCGGCGGCGGCGCTGCAGGTCGAACCGGGCGACTACATCCGCCTTGACCTCAGCGACAACGGCAAGGGCATGGACGCCGCCACCTTGGCTCGGGTGTTCGAGCCGTTTTTCACCACCAAGCAGCCCGGTCTGGGCACCGGCTTGGGGCTGCCGATGGTGCAAGCGTTTGTCCGCCAGTCGGGCGGAGCGATCCGTATCGACAGCCAACTGGGCGAGGGCAGCCGTGTGGCGCTGTGGCTGCCGGCTTGCGCGCTGGCCGCTGATTTGTTGCTGCCGCTTCCGCACGCCGGGCCGACTGCTGCGATGCCACCGGCGCAGGGGCTGGCGCTGCTGGTCGAGGACGAGCCCGCAGTGCGCAAGCTGGTGCGGGCCATGCTGCTGGAGCTGGGCTTTGCGGTGGTCGAGGCCGGCAGCGGCAGTGAAGCGCTGCAGATTCTTGAGCAGACGCCGGGCTTGGCGCTGCTCTTGTCCGACGTGGCCATGCCCGGCCGCATCGACGGCTGGGCGTTGGCCGCGCTGGCGCGTGACTACCCCGGCGGCGGCTTGCAGGTGCTGCTGATGAGCGGCCACGCGGCCGAGCAACCCCGAGCGGTCAGCGCGGTGCCAGTGCTGGCCAAACCGTTCAGCCGCGCTCAACTGGCGGCGCTGCTGGGCTTGCGGCCTGCGCTGCCGGGGGCGTCGTCGTGAGCGCGCTGCAGCAGGACGCCACAGCCCCGCCCGCCTTGATCTTTGTGGTGGAGGACGATGCGGCGATCAGCCAGTTGGTGGTCGCGGCGCTGCATGAATACGGTTTCGCCACCGAGGCGTTTCGCAACGGCGGGGCGTTGCTGCGCCGCTTGGCCGCAACCCGTCCGGCGCTGTGCGTGGTGGACCTGGGCCTGCCCGATATGGACGGCATCGATCTGCTGAGCCAGATCGGCGCGCTGTCCGGTTGCGGGGTGCTGATCCTGACCGGGCGCGGCCACATGGTGGACCGGGTGATGGGGCTGGAGCTCGGGGCCGACGACTACATGGTCAAGCCGTTCGAGCCGCGCGAGTTGGTGGCACGGGTGCGCAGCATTCTGCGTCGGCACAGCGGCACGGCGCTGGCCGTCAAGCAGCGCCGCCATGCCAGTTTCTTGGGCTGGAGCCTGGACTGTGCGGCCAATATCCTGCGCGCCTCGGACGGCACCGAACACCTGCTCGGCAGTGCCGAAACACAGGTGTTGCGCGCTTTTCTGGAGCGCCCACATCAAATCCTGACCCGCGAGCAGTTGGTCGGCCAGCGCGAGCTGTCGGCGTCTGACCGCAGCATCGACGTGCGCATCTCGCGCCTGCGCCGCAAGCTGGAAGGCGACCCGCAGAACCCGCAACTGATCAAGACGGTGTACGGGGCGGGCTATATGTTTGCAGCGGTAGTCAGCTGGACGTGAGCGGGTTGGAGTGGGGCGGCGCTCAGGCGACACAGCCAAGCAAAAGGCCAGCGCGCTGGCTGGCCTCGGGTCAAACAATCAAACGGTCAATCAATCAATCACTCGTCCGTGTCGGGTACCGCATCAGCGGCATGGCGGTGTGAGCGCTGCTTTTCGATGATGGTGGTGACGGCGCGCTGCAGCTTGACGGTAGCGCCGTGAATGGCTTGGTGAGCGCTGCCGGCATGGTCCTTCACGACGATGGGGTCCAGCCCCACCAATCGGGCTTCCAGCGTGCAATGGATGTCGCCGGGGTGCGACTTGACCTGGCTGTTGGCGTCGGACAAATGGGCCTCGACGCGGGTGATCTGCTCGCCAAAGCGGCCGAGGGCGTCTTTCACGACGGCTTGCAGATGTGCGGCCATTTCTTGGCTGCCGTCAACGTGGGGATCAGTGTTCAACAAAACTTGCATGCATGACTCCGTCTGAAAAACTTGGGGGTGAAAGCGGTGTCGGCGGCCTTGCTCCGCCGGTCTTTGTTGCAGCGGCCAATGCTTGCCGCTGGGTGAATGAACCCGAGGTCGGGAACTATCCTTCGTTGTCTGCAGTCTAGACCCAAGTTGGTGCCCGCTCTGTTGGGTCGCGTACTTTGAGGTGAGCTATGTCAAGAATGCGGCTTCCAGCGCTTCAGCAGCAGCGCGTTGCTGACCACCGACACGCTGGAAAACGCCATCGCCGCGCCGGCCACCACCGGGTTCAGGAAGCCGAAAGCGGCCAGCGGAATGCCGATGACGTTGTAGGCAAAGGCCCAAAACAGGTTTTGCCGAATTTTGCTGACCGTGCGGCGCGACAACTCGATCGACTGCGCCACCAGCGCCGGGTCACCGCGCATCAGCGTGATGCCGGCCGCGTGCATGGCCACATCGGTGCCGGTGGACATGGCCAGCCCCACATCGGCGGCGGCAAGCGCGGGCGCGTCGTTGATGCCGTCGCCCACCATCGCCACGCGTTGACCGGCGCTTTTCAGCTCGCCGATGATGCGGGCCTTGTCTTGCGGCAGCACCTCGGCGCGCACTTCGTCCAGCCCGAGCGTGCGGCCCACCGCTTCGGCGCTGCCGCGGTTGTCGCCGCTGAGCATGACGGTGCGCACGCCCATCGCCTTCAGCGCGGCAATCGCCACCGCAGCGCTCGGCTTGACCGTGTCGCCAAAGGCCAGCAGCGCGAGCAAGCGCGGTGCAGCGCTGACCTCGGCCAGCCAGGAGACCGTGCGGCCTTGTGTTTGCAGACCATCTGCCTGTGCTTGCAGTTCGGTCAGATCGACGCCCAGCTCCTGCATGAAGCGCGAGCTGCCCAGGCGCAGTTCAAGCGCCGGCTGATCGGGTGAATCTTGCTGAAGCAACTGCGCCGCCACGCCCCGGCCCGCCACAGCGCGCAGGTTCTGCACCGACTGAAGCGTCAGCCCGCGTGCCTGGGCCGCCGCGCTGACCGCGTGGGCCAGCGGGTGCTCGCTGCCGGCTTGGGTGGCAGCGGCCCAGGCCAGCACTTGGGCCTCGTTCTGGCTGGCGACCGCTTGCAAGGCGACCAGTTGCGGCCGGCCCAGCGTCAGCGTGCCGGTCTTGTCGAAGGCCACCACCTCGATGCGGGCCGCCAGCTCCAGCGCCTCGGCGTCCTTGATCAAAATGCCGTGGCGGGCCGCCACCCCGGTGCCGGCCATGATGGCTGTCGGCGTGGCCAGACCCAGCGCG
>CANFYD010000448.1 GCA_947450745.1 Burkholderiales bacterium | reverse complement strand
GGGCCATTACGCGTTCTGGAAGGGCGTGGAAATCGTCGATTGAGTTGGCGCAACGCGGGTGCCAGAGTCGGCCACACGCGGGTCGCGACCCGCCCTACGGCAAATGGAAGGGCGATTGACTTCGCACTGCGGCTTTGTTCAAGAACCCGCCGCGCGGGGCCACAGCGCCCAGAGCCGCAGCGGCTGCTTCATGCGGCCGGCTTGTTGTTCGGCTTCGACGCCCCAGCCCCAGAAATAGTCGGCGCGCACTGCGCCGGTGATGGCGCTGCCGGTGTCTTGCGCCATCACCAGGCGGCGCAGCTCGGTGTTGCTCAACGGCTCGGTGGTGTCCAGCCAGACGGGCGTGCCGTAGGGAATGCTGGCGCGGTCCACGGCGATCGAGCGGCCCGGCGTCAGCGCCACGCCCTGTCCGCCGCGCGGGCCGATGTTGGTGTCGGGCAGCGGCTCTTCGCGGAAAAAGACATAGCGCGGGTTGACCCACAGCAGCTCGCGCACCTTTTGCGGGTTGCGACGCATCCAGTCGCGAATGGCCGGCCAAGACGCTTCGCCGGGGCGCAGCTCACCGCGCTCGATCAAGGTCTTGCCGATCGATTGGTAGGGCTGATCGTTGTGGCCGGCAAAGGCCATGCGCACCCATTGCTGACTGCCGTCGCCGAGGTTGAGGCGTAGCCGACCCGAGCCCTGAATCTGCAGCACCAGCAGGTCGAGCGGGTCTTCCAGGAACATCAGCTCCGGCGCGCGCAGCTTGGCACGCGGCTCGGAGTCAATTTGCTGACGGGTCAGGTAGGGGCGGCGCTGTTGCAGGTCGGCAGGCGGGCCCAGCACCGGGGTTTGAAAGCGGCCCTGCGGTTTGCGGGTGGCGTCCAATTGCGGTTCGAAATAGCCGGTGATCAGGCCCTGCGCTTCGCCGTCGTTGGCCTCGACCCGGTAGGGTTGCAGATGCTGCATCAGCCAGAGGGCGGCTTCGTTGTCGTCGGTCGGTGGGGCCAAGCTGGCGCGGGCGCACAGCGCGGCCCAATCGATGGCGGGGCGCACGCAGCCGCGCAGCAAGGCGGGCCACAGCTCGGCAGCGCGGTCCTGGCCCCAGCCCGGCAATTCGCTCCAATCGGCCGCGACCCAGCGCGAACGCTCGCGTTGCAGCACCGCCCGTGGCCGCTCAACCGGTTCGGGTTTGACGACCAGGCCGGCGGGCTCGCCCGGCGGCAACGTTCGTGTGGGCGGTGGCGAAACGGCGCACGCCGCCAAGCTGCCTAAAATCACCCACGCTGTGCCCTGCCGCAGCACTTTTAGAAATGAGACCGTGATGCTTGTACTTTTGCTGGAGGCCATCGGGGCCGGAGCGCTGCTGATCTTCATCGTCTGGTGGACCATGTTCTCGGGTCGCAAGGGGGGGGAGAGGAAGGAAGATTAGGGTCTTGTGTGCCAGACCGCCCGAACGTAGTGAGTAGCTCTGGCACCAACTGATCAGAGCGCTCTCCGCCCGCCCGCCCCCTCTAACCATTCCTCGGCGGCAAGAAAAAGCTGCCCGGATGTTGCTTCAAGCGCCGCCAGATGGCGCTGCTCAGGCGGGCGCGGTCGTCCACACGGATGCCGCGCGAGCGCAGCGCCACGCTGAAGGCCAAGTAAAAGCTGACACCCAGATTCAACACGCCGGTCAACGCGATGCCCAGCACCGCCCACCAGAGCGGGGCCGTGCTGAGCACATCCAAACCCAGCGCGCCGACAGCGGCGGCCAGCTGCCCGGTCGACAAGGTGATGTGGCGCACATCGAGCGGCAGGCCGAAAAACCCCAGTACCGGCGGCACCAGGCCGAGCATCATGCCGAGCGACACGTTGGCGGCCACGCCGGTGATGTTGTCACGCCACCAATGGGCCCAACGTTGCGCCCGGTTCTGACCCAGGCGGGCAATGATGGCGGGGTTCCAGGCGATGGCGCTTTCCAGCCGGTAGAACACAAACCAGTTCTCGACCCAGCCGGCAATCATGCTGCTGGCAAACAGCAGCACCCCGGTGAAGGCAGCAAACAGCGGTGCCGGGCCCAGTGGCGTCAGCGAATCCAGCACATGGTGGGCGGACTCAGGCCCCACCAGCGGCGCGCCAAAGGTGAATTGCCAGAGCAACTGCACGCCCAGCACCAGCGGCGCCACCACGGCCAGATTACCCAGGATGCCGGCGAACTGGGAGCGTAATAGGTTGGCCACTTCGTCGACGAAGTCGGCCAGCCCGGCTTCGTCGCCGATATGTTGCAGCTTGGCCGCCATGGCGGGAGCGGTCATGGCCGGCTGCTTGGTGGCCAGCGTCCAGTGCAACATATGGATGATCAGAAAGCTCACCGCAAAGTTGATACCGGCCCAAAAACCGGACCAGAAGGCCGTCAAGCCGAGCGCTAGCAAGGCGAATTTGACAAAGGTGGTGCCCGCCACAATCGCGCCGCCACCAGCCGCATGGCGCAGCATGGTCTTGTAGTTGGCGCGGTTGCGGGTGATGTAGTGCTCGCCGGTTTCGGCGCTGCGCTCGGCCACCTTGCGGGCCAGCAGCGAGTAGTGGCTGGCGAACAGCGTGCGTATGCTGCGCCGCTCGTGCACGACGCGCACCAGATTGGCCAGCAACCTGACCAGTTCGCGCTGCGAGCTGTCGCTGACGAGGCAGTCCAGCACCTCTTCGATGCGCTGTATCCGCGCCATCAATTGCTCGACCTCGAACACGATATCAACCGAAATGCCAAACGAGTCCAAATGCTCGGGAATGCTCAGGGCCGCCAAGTTGCAGGCCTTCAGCAGGGCGCGCAAATAGACCAGTGCGCGGCCGGTCTCTGCTTTGTCGCCGTGGCTCAGCGCGGCCGTCAGTTGATCGCAGGCGGTGGACAGTTGTTCAAACGGCCGGCTGCTCAGCAGCTCGACGCTCATGCGCCGCCGCAGCGCGCCCGACAAGCCGGCCGAGCGCACCGCACTGACCAGCACATTCAAGCCACGCAATACCGCTTCTTGCCAGGCCCGTTCGGGCGCCGGCTCGGCCAGCGTCAACAAAGTGGCTAAGCGCTGCAGCAGCACATCGTCAAGCGCCAGCAACCAGTGCTCATCGGCGACATCGGGGAACAGCAGGCCGAACAGCTCGGACAATTCGGTGGTGTCGGCTGTGTTGGGCAGCAAGCGCTGGCGCAGGCGGTGCAAGAACTCGCTCCACAGCGCCACTCGCGGCGCAAAGCCGACGTCGGCAAACAGACCCACCGCATTGACATCGCGCCACACCGTCGTGATGACGCTGGCAAAAGCGCGTGCGTGGGCGGGGTTGCGCTCCAGCACATTGAGCAAATGCTTCAGCCGCAGCACCGGCAGCAAGGTGCTGCTCGGGCTGGCGACTGCCTTGCTCTCGTCCCGGCTGGCCGGGTGGCGCAGCCATTCAAGCAGGCGCGCCAGCCACAAATTGCGAGCAGCCAACGGAGCACGCGGGTCGGCTGCATTGAGCAGCGCGGTCAGATCCCAACTCTGCTTGCGTGGCGGCATCAGTGCAGGCTGCTGGTGTCGGCCAACATGAATTCAGCCACCGGGCTGTAGAACACCTCGGCGTCTTCGGTCACGCAGAGGAAGCGCCCGCTCATGGCGCCCTGCGGCGTGGCGATCTGGGCCCAGGAGCTGTACTGGAACTTCTGGCCCGGTGCCAGCAGCGGCTGGTGACCGACGACGGCCAAGCCCTGAACCTCTTGTTCATAGCCACGCGCGTCGGTGATGATCCAGTGACGGCCGATCAATTGCGCGCTGATGTCGCCGGTGTTTTCGACCGTGACGGTGTAGCTGAAGGCGTAAACGCCCTGCTCGGAGTTGGTTTGCTCGGCCAAGACTTGCGCGAGGACGGTGCAGCTGAATTGCGGATTTGCCATGGCTGGGGATTCTAGGCGTGCTGCCTTGTCCGCTGCTGGGAGGCTATGCTGACCACCTTGTT
>CANFYD010000447.1 GCA_947450745.1 Burkholderiales bacterium | reverse complement strand
GACGCAAGAATTCACTAATGGTTAAGGTCAATGAGTCGAGCTTTCGTCTACTCGCAGGACAAGAATCGTTGACTGAGTATCAGTTTTATACGAAGACGGCCAAGCACTATTTCTGCAAAGTTTGTGGAATCTATCCATTTCATCGCAAGCGAGTCACGCCCGACAACTTTGGAATAAATGTCCATTGCCTACATGACTTCGACGCAGAAGGAATACCAGTCAGGCAAGCGGTTGGCGCTGGAATGGTATGAGTTTCTATATTAATGGCGTCCCAGTAAATGTGCGGCCTAACAGGTCGCTCAACTGGACCCTACGCAGCATGCCGGAATTTTGGCTTGCATTTCATGCTAGCCCAAAAACCGGCATGCTATCTCGGGCGAGTTAGCTTCGACGTTAGAAAAACAATGGGGTCAGAGTCATTTGTTTTTGAGGGAATTGACTGTGACCCCACTTTGCTGTCGCAGCAGGCCACTCAAGGCAGGCGGGAGATGCATCAGACCGAGGGAAATCTCAAGATTACTAGCCAACCGAGTGACGGTGCAAAATCCAATACTCTTCGGACATAGTCTTTTTGCATTGAGAATTTCGAAATATTTTCGGAAGCGAGTGGGAGTCCTTCGACGGGTTCAGGACCAATGGCTTGTTGGCCAATCGTGCAGTATTGGTGCAAAACCTATATTTCAACCTGAGTGTCGGCGGCGTGTCACGCTGGGTGGTTAGCGCGAAATATCTCAAAGGTTCTAATATTTTCGATAGCCAATGCAATTAACCGGGCGGCTGTGATGCGTATTCACCTTCCTCTACCAACGGCTCTGGCCATTGTTACCGGGCTGGTTTCTATCGTGTTTTTGTTGTGGGATATTCGAGGTTTGATAGCGACAGGCACGGTAGGATTTCTATTTGGTGTGGCGTTTTTTCTTCATATAAAAAATGCTAGGGCGGGGTGGGGAATGCGGGAAATATATCCTGACGATAAGAGCCGTGCGCTCCTGTTGACGATTGAGTGTATTGGGGCGGGGCTCGGTGGGTTCGTCTTGCTGCGCTAATTTGCACGCTACTCGACAACCCGCCATTCAAGGACTCGCCCACAAACTCAATGCAAGGTATCCCCGTCCCGCTTCTTCTCAAAGCTCTTCGGCCGATAGACATTGCCGTCCCATTCGCCGGCCGGTTTGTCTTTGGCGCGCTGGATGGCAGCGGCTGCGGCGGCAGTAGCTTTGGCGGTGGCGGCTTTTTTGAGGGCGCTGCGGCGGCGCCAGTGGGTCACGGTTTGCCAGAGCTCGCGCAGCTGCCAGGCCAGGCGGTGATAGGTCTGCTGCACGACTTGATCGACGCGACGTTGCAGCGGCGGGCGCAGCGTCATGCGTACGGCCAGGGCGATGCAGATCAAAAGGCCGAGGGCGGCAAGGATTTGGGTAAACATAGAGGTTGAGTTTCGCCCATCTGCGCCATGACGACCGGATTGGCGTGAGCTGGCTTTCTAGAATGCAGGCTGCCCTGACCCTGGGCGCGCCTGGAGAGCGGATTGTTCAGCACAAGACTTGCAAAAATGGCGGGTACAACCTGCTTCATCGTGGCCTCGTTGGGGGTTGTGTCCCTGTCGGCGCTGGCGCAAAACGCCGCACCGGCAGTCATACCCAAACCACTGGCAGCCTCGACACTGAGCCTGGAACAGCTGTTCCGCGCCGAACCCTACCGGGGCGAGAACGCCAAGGAGGCGGCGTTCAGCCACAGCGGCCGTTATCTGGCCTATTTGTGGAACCCGTTTGGCGAGCCGGGCACTGACCTTTACGTGCACGACAAGCGCACGGGCAAGACGCTGCGGCTGAGTTCACCGGCGCTGATGGCGGCCTTCGATGCGCCCGAAGACTTGGCGCGCTTCGACAAAAAGCTGCAGCAAAAGCGCAGTGAGTTGGCCGAACGGCAAGCCAAGGAAGTGGCGCAGCAGGCTTATCTGCAGGGCCAGACGGTCGACATGAGCCAGTGGGAATCAGCCGCGCTGCTGCGCGTCAAGCAGGACTATGCCGAGAAGAAGGCGCTGGATGATGCCCAGAAAGCGCTGGACAAGACCGAGGCTGCGGCCGAAAAGCTGGCCTTCGAGGCGATGCTGGCGAAGCGCTCAGGCAAAGCGCCGGCAGCGGCCGCCGCCTTTGTGACCTCGGCTGCGTCCGCCGCAAGTGCTGCAGCAGCCACGGCAGACAAGCCCGAGAAGGAGAAAGAGCTGTGGGAATGGCGCGACGAGCTGAAGAAGTCTTTGGCCAAGAACAAGCTCAAGCCGACCGACCTCTACCCCGGTGCGACCGAGGTGGTCTGGGCCCATCAGCGCGATGAGTTGATTGTTCAGTACCGTGGCAGCCTGTTCCGTTGGGTGGCGGGCGAGGCGCAGTTGACGCCGCTGCAGACGACCCAGCGTGACCTGCGCGTCGTCGGCTTCACGGCCGACGACCAAGGCTATGTCTTCATGGACGACAAGCGCGTGCTGCGCGCCCGCTTTGCCAGCGGTGGTGTGCAGGTGATCAACCGCGAGCTGATCCACCCGGACGATGCGGAGAAGAAGTACAGCATCGAGGCTACGGTGATCAGCGAAGACGGGCGCTGGATGTCGCTGGTCGGCCGCGCTCCGCTGAAGCCACCCGGTGATGACGGCAAGCCGGTGCCGGAGACCAAGCGTCAAGTCGAAATCATGAATTTTCAGGAGCGCTTCGCCAAGGTCAAGAAGGTGGACCGCGAGGTGTCGGACGACAAGCGCACGCAAAAGCCGCTGGCCCTCTACATCCGCCGTGTGCCCGGCCTGGGCACTGCGCCCACCGCGCAACCGGCCCCCGTGTTCACGCAAGCGGGCGGTGACGGCTGGTTCGAGATGAGCCCGGTCGCCTGGGCCCGCGACGGCAGCCGCTACGCCTTCGCCACCTGGGAGCGCGAGAAGGAGCTGCTGCGCGTCTACATCGGCAACCCTGATGCAGCCGGAGCGGGCGCTGAGGCCGGCGCGTCCGCTAAGCCCGAGCTGGTGCTGGAGCGGCGCGGCGATGTGGGGCACGAGGTGGTGGATGTGATGCGGCCGAGCTTCACGCCGGACGGCAAGCAATTGGTGCTGGTGCTGGACGAAGCGGGCTTTCGCCAGCCGTTCGCCTGGGACATCGCCGCGCGCAGCTTGCGTCCTCTTCTGAGCGGGGCCTTCGAGGCGCATCAGGTGCTGGGCTTCACGCCGGACAGCAAGGCGATGTTTGTGTCAGCCAACAAGGACGACTTGGCGGCAATGAATCTGTACCGCGTCAATCTGGCCGACGGCGCGATGCAAGCGCTGGGCGCCGCAGCCGACTATCACCGGGGCGGCGTGGTGTCGTTCGACGGCCGCTGGCTGGCGGCCAACGCCGGCAACTGGGCGGCGCGGCCGGAACTGAAGCTGATCAATGGGCAAAGCCCCCAGCCGGAGGCGGCCAAAACGCTGACCGACAGCCACGACAAGACCTGGGCCGCCGTGGATGTCTTGCGCCCGCAGCGCTTCAGCTTCAAAAACCGTCACGGCGACCTGATCCCGGCCTATGTGTTCAAGCCGGCTGGGTGGGTTGCCACTGACCGCCGCCCGGCCGTTGTCTACATCTACGGCGGGCCGCTGAATGACCGCCACTCGGTCGAGGTGGACAGCTTTCAGCCCAGCGGCTATGTGTTCGCCATGTATATGGCGGCCAAACATGGCTATGTGATGGTGACGCTGGATTCGCGCGGCCACTCGAACTACGGCCGGCGTTTTTCCGATGCCAATTGGGAGCAGGCCGGCCTGCCGCAGACCGAAGACCTGGCCGATCTGCATCAATACATGGCCGCCAACCTGGGTGTGGACAGCGCTCGCGTCGGCTTGAATGGCTGGAGCTTTGGCGGCTTCCAGACCCAGTACACGCTGTACAGCCAGCCCGATTTGTTTGCCGCCGGCATTGCCGGT
>CANFYD010000446.1 GCA_947450745.1 Burkholderiales bacterium | reverse complement strand
GGCGCTCCGGGTGCCTGGTCGAGCAGCGCCACACCGAGCTCGGCCGCATTGCCACGCACACGACCGTAGCCCCGACCCACCTCCGACGCACCGAGCTCAGGTCGGCCGGGCACCTCGCGGGCCGTCCAGCAGCGGCCGCCCACGCGCTGGCTAGCCTCCAAGACGCTCACCGCCAAGCCCGCCCCCTGCAGCATGCGCGCCGCGTGCAGACCCGACAGCCCGGCGCCGAGAATCAGCACATCCACCGGCGCCTGCGCGGCAGCGGCCAAGCCGGTGCGCCCGACCAAGGCGGCGGCACCCAGCGCCAGAGCGGACCGCCGCGTCAACACATGTTCTGCCATCAACATCTCTCCTACCGAGGGCCTTGCGGCCCATCCAGCGCCATGCGGCGCTCACGATTCTGAGTAAAACACGGCACCCCGCCCGGATGCACGCCGGACCGGTGCTCTGTTCATGAGGCGATTTTTTGCACTCCGCCCGGTCCTCGCTGCATGAACAGTGAGCCGCTCGAATTGGCGCGCCGCCGACGCTCGGGCTACGGTGCGTGCATCCTGCCGTGATCATCCTTGCCGCAGCCCGCCACCGTCTCGAGCACCGCGCCCAACATGTCCTCCAACCCCTCTCTTGGGCTCAGACCCGCCCTGCCCGCTGCCCGCCCAGCCGAGGGCCTGGCCCTGCGCCTGCTGACCGCCCTGGGCGCCGACGCCGTCAGCACCGACACCGAGCGACTGGACCTGTTGTCGCACGATGTCTACCAACAAGGCGGGCTGCCGCTGGCCGCCGTGCGTCCGCAGAGCGTGGCCGCTTTGCAGCAAGCAGTGAAGCTCTGCGCCGCCGCCGGGGTGGCGATGGTGCCGCGCGGCGGTGGCGCCTCGTACACCGATGGCTACCTGCTACCGGCCGGCGGCCATGTGCTGTTCGACCTGGCCGGCCTGGACAGCATCGAGATCGACAGCGTCAATGCCGTGGTCACGGTAGGCGCCGGCGTCACCTGGGCCGAACTGAGGACAAAACTGGCCGACAAGGGGCTGCGCACGCCGTTCTGGGGTCCGTTCTCTGGACTGGTGGCCACCATCGGCGGCGGCGTCAGCCAGAACACCATCAGCCACGGCAGCGGCGGCCACGGCATCTCGGCGCAATCGGTGTTGTCGGTCGACGTGGTGCTGGCTTCGGGTGAATTGCTGAGCACCGGCATCAGCTCGGCCACCCGCCACTTCGGCCCCGACCTGACCGGGCTGTTCACCGGCGATTGCGGTGCCTTGGGCATCAAGACCGCGATCCGCTTGCCGCTGATCGCTGCACGCCCCCAATTCGAAGCCCTGTCGTTTGCCTTCGACAGCTTCACCGACTTCCATGAATTCTTGCGGCTGGCCTCGCTGGAGGGGTTGGAAGACGAGCATTTCGGCCTCGACAAAGCCTTGTCGCAAGGCCAAATCGCCAAGCAGGACGGCCTGGCTGCCAAGCTGCGCATTGCGCTCGAAGTCTTCAAGTCGGCGCCCAGCGGCGTCGCTGGAGTCCGGCAGTTGCTGCGCATGCTGGCCGCTGGCGACAAGGTGCTGGGCAGTGGCGATTACATGGCCCATTTCATCGTCGAAGGTGCCAGCGCGGCAGACGCCAAGGCGAAGGCGCAGCGCCTGCGCGAACTGGCGCTGCGCAAGGGGCAGGAGATCGCCAACAGCGTGCCCGGCTTCGTGCGTGCGCTGCCGTTTGCACCACTGACCAACATCCTGGGCCCCAACGGTGAGCGCTGGGTGCCGGTGCACGGCATCTTGCCGCATGGCCAGGTGCCGGCTTTCCATGCCGCCTTGCTGGCGCTGCAGACCCGCCGCCGGGCCGAGATGGAGCGCCTGGGGGTGTGGATGGGCACGATGTTCGTGACCGTGTCCTCCACCGGCCTGCTGTACGAGATCGCGCTGTACTGGCCGGATGCACCGACGTCCTATCACGCCGCCATGCTGGGGAGCGAGTACCTGGAGAAGCTGCCCTGCTACCCGGCCGACCAGCAAGCCGCCGCGCTGGCCGACGCCCTCAAGCAAGAGCTGATCGCGCTCTACGCCGCGCATGGCTCGGCCCATTTTCAGATCGGCCGTGCCTACCCCTATGCGCAGCGCTTGAACCCCGAGGCATTGATATTGCTACGTGCCGTCAAGGCGGCGCTGGACCCTCACCAGCTGATGAATCCCGGCGTGCTGGGGCTGAACAGTTGAGCACCCTGTCACTTCGGCACCGCAGGTATTTCTCGCAAGGTGAACTGACGCGGCAGGTCGTGTTGACCCTCATCAGTCCCCACCCTAGCCTGCACAATATTCGAACGCGCCTAACCAAGACTCCCATGACGACCCACCAATCGCAGTCCTCCATGCCCCTCCGATCGATCCCAAGGTTTCAGCCATGAGCAGCAGCATCAATGAATTCCGGCGCGACAACGCTTGGCGCGTGGTGGTGGCCGCCTGGCTTGGCGTGGCCATGGGCCTGACTGCCCTGCCCTTCTACACGCTGGGCATCTTTGCCAAACCGCTGGCGCTGGAGTTCGGTTGGTCGCGCTCGGTGATTCAAAGTGGGCTGACCTTCTCGATGCTTGGCGTGATCTGCAGCGCTTGGGCGGCCGGTTGGATGATCGACCGCTTCGGTGTACGGCCGGTCGCACTGTTCAGCCAGTTGGGCCTGGCCATCGGCTTTGTCGGGCTGGCTTCGCAGACCGGTTCCACCGCGCTGTGGCAGGCCAACTGGTTTGTCTTTGCGGTGCTGGGTGTCGGCACCACGCCGCTGACCTGGTCACGCGGCATTGCCTCCTGGTTCGACAAGAGCCGCGGCTTGGCCCTGGGCATCGCGCTCAGCGGCACCGGCGTGACGGCACTGGTGGCACCGCCGCTGATCAATAGTGTCGTCAGTCTGCATGGCTGGCGAGCCGGCTATCTGGCCGTCGCGCTGTCGATTGTCCTGGTGGCGATGCCGGCCGTCTGGCTGCTGTTTCGCGAAAAGCCCCGCGCTGCACCGACAGCCGTTGGCACGCCGACGCAGGGCGAGGGCCTGACGCTGGCGCAAGCGCTGCGCACCAAGCATTTCTGGCTCTTGATCGCCGGCTTCTGGGCGATCTGCGCCGCCGTTGCGGGCCTGATCCCGAGCCTGGTCCCCATGCTCACCGACAGCGGCTTGAGCATGACGGAAGCCGTCAGCTACGCCAGCTTGCTGGGCCTGAACGTGATGGCGGGGCGTTTGCTCGCCGGCTGGCTGCTGGACCGGTTCTGGGGCCCGGCCGTGGCGCTGGTGCTGCTGATGCCGCCAACGCTGGCCTGCCTGCTGCTGGCCTCGCAGCAATGGCCGGGTGCCGCCGTGATGATGATCGGCTTGGCCGCAGGGGCCGAGTTCGACCTGATCGCCTACCTCTGCCTGCGCTATTTCGGCACCCGCAATTTCGGCCAGATCTATGCCTGGCAATGGACCAGCTTTTCGGTGGCCGCCGGTGCCGGCCCGGTCGCGTTCGCGATGATCTTCGACCACACCGGCAGCTATCACGATGCGCTGTGGGTGGCCGCTGCACTGTTGGTGCTCGGACCACTGCTGCTGCTGGGCTTGGGTCGTTACCCAAGCGCCTGGCCCACACGCTGACCTGCAACTCCCTGAGCAGCACGCGATTCACGCCGGTTCACCCGTAAAATTCCGCCGGGATATTGGGATTGGCATGGGCAGCAGCGACAGCGGAGGAAGGGGAGCATGGCGGAGCGGGACGAGATCAAGTCTCTGAAGAAGGCCCTGCGGGCGATCACCTTTTTGAACCAGCAAGGTGACGCCACGGCGACCCAGGTGGCACTGGGCATCGGCGTGCCGCGCGCCACCGCCTACCGCCTGCTGCAAACTCTGGCCTCCGAGGGCTATGTCGACAAGCTGCCAAGCAGCGACATCTACCGCCTCACCAGCATGGTCAGGCGGCTGGCAGCTGGCT
>CANFYD010000445.1 GCA_947450745.1 Burkholderiales bacterium | reverse complement strand
GGTGACCTTGTCCGCGCGGGTGCATTTGAAGGATGCGGCGTTCGGGGCGCTGGTGGCGGCATTCCCCAACAGCGGCTTCATGGGCGTGCCGCTGCTGGTGGCTTTGCTGGGCGATGCGGCAGCCGGACCGGTGATCTGCACGCTGTTGGCGGATTTGTTCGTGACCAGTTCGCTGTGCATCGGTTTGGCGCGAGCGCATGACGCGCAAGGCAATGGCAATGGCTCTGGCAAGACCGGCAACAACGGCCGAGCGGCGGCGCTGCAGGCGCTGCGGGGCGCGTTGTCCAACCCCTTGCCCTGGTCGATTGCGCTGGGCGCGCTGGCGTCGAGCACTGGTTTGCGCCCACCGGGTCCGGTCGATGCGGTGATCAAGATGCTGGCGGACGCGGCCACGCCGGTGGCTTTGTTCACCATCGGCGCGGTGTTGTGGCGGGCCGGTCGCCATGCGCACAGCCGCACGCCGCCGGCGCTTTATTTGCCGGTGGCGGCGATCAAGTTGCTGCTGCACCCGGCCTTGGTGTTTGCACTGGGCCTCAGCGCCCAAAAGCTGGGCGCGCCGCTGTCCGATTTTCAGCTGACGGTGCTGACGCTGGCGGCGGCGCTGCCCAGCGCCAGCAATGTGTCGCTGCTGGCCGAGCGCTACGGCGCTGACAATGGCCGGGTGGCCCGCATCATCCTGGCGTCCACCAGCCTGGCTTTTGTGACCTTCACCGCATTGGCCGCACTGCTTGGCCCAAAAACCTGATCACCCCGGAGACAGTCCCTCATGTTGAAGCGCCAGCTCTTGCGCGCCGCAGCCCTTGCTGCGGCCTTGACCCCGGTGCTTGCGGCCGCGCAGCACTCGACGCCAAACTCGGCAGCGTCCACCGCCTCGGTCACTGCTCAAACAGCCGCTCAGCTCGCCGGCACATCGACCAACGGCGACGCTCCCCGCAGCAGCTATCAGCAGCCCTCCCCGGCGGTGCGTGAGTTGTTGGATGCGCCGGCCTTGCCGCGCTTTTCCGTCTCGCCGGACCGGCAGACGCTGGCGACGCTGGAGCTGCGCCGCTTCAACACGATCGAGGAGTTGGCCCGGCCGGTGCTGCGCTTGGCCGGCCTGCGCTTCGAGGCGGGCAGCGCCAGCCCGCAAACGATCACGCCGATTCAAAAACTGCGGTTGCGCAAGCTGCTGAGCCCCGATGCCGCCGAACTGGTGGTGGAGCTGCCGGGGGCCGAAAACCCCAAACTTGGCAGCTTTCACAGCTTTGGCTGGGCGCCGGACGGCCAGCATTTTGTGCTGGAGCGCCGCACGCCACTGGCCAGCGAGCTGTGGTTGGGCGACAGCGCCAGCGGCCGGCTGCGGCAACTGCCCGGCGTCAAGCTGAACGGTGTGCTGGCCCAAGGCGACCCGCTGTGGCTGAACGCACGCGAGCTGCTGGTGCTGACGCGGCCCGACCGCCAAGGCGCGCCGCCAGCCCTGCCTCGCGCGCCGGCCGGGCCGGCGGTGCAAGAGAGCTTCAACCGCAACTCGCCCGAACGCACCTACCCGGACCTGTTGAAGAACGCCCATGACGAGGCCTTGTTCGAGCACCATGCGCGCTCGCAGCTGACGCAGATCGATGTGCTCAGCGGGGCGGTGAAGGACATCGGCGAGCCGGGGCTGTGCAGCAGTGTGAGCAGTGTGGGCGAGGGACAGTATTTGCTGACCGAGCGGCTGCAGCGCCCGTTCAGCTACAACCTGCCTTGGGACGACTTCCCGCGCGTGGTGGAGCTGCGCCAGCGCGACGGCCGGGTGCTGCGCGAACTGGCGCGGCTGCCGCTGCGCCAAGGCGTGCCCACCGACGGCGTGCCGACCGGGCCGCGCAGCTTTGCTGCCTCGCTGGCCAAGGACGCGGCGGTGTTTTGGGTCGAAGCGCTGGACGGCGGCAACCCGAACAACAAGGTGGCGTTCCGCGACCGGCTGATGCGGCTGGACCCGCCCTTCAGCGGCGAGCCGCAGGAGGTGCAGCGCATGCCGCACCGCTTTGCCCGGCTGGCCTTCATGGACGACGGGCTGAACGCCTTGCTGACCGAAGTGGACCGGCAGCGCGGCTGGACGCGCACTTATCTGCAGCCGCTGAGCGGCGGCCAGAGCAAGCCGTTGTTCGACCATTCCACCCGCGAGCGGTATCGCCACCCAGGCACGCCGCTGACCCGCACGCTGCCGAATGGCCGCACGGCGGTGATGGCAGCTCAGGGCGAGCTGCTGCTGACCGGGCCGGGCGCGGGGCCGAAAGGCGAGCGGCCGTTTCTGGACCGCTTGGCGCTGAAGGACTTGAGCACGCAGCGGCTGTTCCAGAGCAGCGACGCGCAGTTCGAGCAGCCGCTGGCGCTGCTGGACGGCGGGCGGCTGTTGACGCTGCGGGAAACCAGCAGCGAGCCGCCGAATCTGTATTTGCGTGATCTACGTGAATCGACCAACGGCAACGGCAATAGCAACGGCAACGGCTCGGCCACCGCTGCCGCCGCTGTGGCGCTGACCAAAAGCCGCGACCCGACGCCGCAATTGCGCAAGATCCGCCGCGAGCTGATCACCTTCAAGCGGGCGGATGGGGTGGAGTTGTCGTTCTGGCTGCACTTGCCGCCGGACTACAAAGAGGGCGAAAAGCGGCCAGCCCTGGTCTGGGCCTATCCGCTGGAATACACCGATGCCAGCACGGCGGGGCAAGTCGGCGGCTCGACGCAGCGCTTTGCCAGCTTTGCCGGCCTGAGCCCGCTGATGCTGGTGATGGACGGCTTTGTGGTGCTCAGCGACGCCACCATGCCGGTGGTGGGCGACCCGAAAACCGTCAACGACAGCTTTGTCGAGCAGATCACCATGAACGCGCGCGCCATCATCGACAAGGCCGAGGAGCTGGGCTTTGTGGACCCGAAGCGTATGGCGCTGGGCGGCCACAGCTACGGGGCCTACATGACGGCCAATTTACTGGCCCACACCGACCTGTTCAAAGCCGGCATCGCCCGCAGCGGCGCGTACAACCGCACGCTGACGCCGTTCGGCTTTCAAAGCGAGCGACGCAGCCTGTGGGAAGCCCGCGAGGTCTACTTGAAGCTGTCGCCGTTCCTGTTCGCGCAGCAGATCAAGGAGCCGCTGCTGCTGATCCACGGCGAGGCGGACAACAACTCCGGCACGTTCCCGATCCAGACCGAGCGGCTCTACCAAGCGCTGGCCGGCACCGGCGGCACCGTGCGCTATGTGTCGCTGCCGCATGAATCACATGGCTACAGCGCCCGCGAGTCGGTTGGCCATGTGCAGTGGGAAATGAGCCAATGGCTGAAAACCCACCTCGGCGACCCGCGCGTGGCGAGGTGAGCGCAGCGCCGTAGGGCGGGTCAAGACCCTCGAGCGATTCCGGCACGGGTGCCACAGTCGGCCCGACGCGGGTCGCGACCCGCCCTACAAATGCTGGGTCAACAAGTGCAGAGCCAGCAAACTCGTCGTTTCTCCGCGAACGCCGGGTACCGATAAGGCACCGGGATTGCTCTCAGACCGAAGCCTTCAACGCCGCCTCGATATCGCCGCGCAGGCTGGCGGGGGTGTCGGTCGGGGCGTAGCGCTTGAGGACTTGGCCGTCGCGGCCGATCAGGAACTTGGTGAAGTTCCACTTGATGCCTTGCAGGCCGAGCAGGCCGGGCTTTTCGGCCTTCAACCATTGCCACAGCGGGTGGGCGTCGGCGCCGTTGACGCGGCCCTTGGCCATCATCGGGAAGGTCACGCCGTAGTTCAGCTCGCAGAAGGAGGCAATTTCGGCGTTGGCGCCGGGGTCCTGGCTGCCGAATTCATTGCTGGGGAAGCCGACCACGGCAAAGCCTTGCTCGGCATAGTCCTGCCACAACTGCTCCAAGCCCTTGAACTGCGGCGTGAAGCCGCAGGCGCTGGCGGTGTTGACGATCAGCAGGACCTTGCCGCGTTGCTCGGCCAAGTC
>CANFYD010000444.1 GCA_947450745.1 Burkholderiales bacterium | reverse complement strand
GCGGTGGACACCCGCATCGGCAAGGGCCGGCAGGAGCTGCGTGACATCCCGCAATCGATCACCGTGGTGACCGAAAAGCTGATCGACGACCGCAACCTCGACACGATGAAAGACGTGTTGAAGAACACCGCCGGCATCACCTTCTTGGCAGCCGAGGGCGGCGAGGAGGACATCCGCTTGCGCGGCTTTGCGCTGCAATCGACCGGTGACATTTTTGTGGACGGCATGCGCGACCCGGCTTTTTACGACCGCGACACCTTTTTCCTCGACCGGGTCGAGTTGATCCGTGGGTCGGCTTCGATGCTGTTTGGCCGTGGCTCGACCGGCGGCGCGGTCAATTTGGTCACGAAAGTGCCGCGCCTGCTGGATGAAAACCAGATCGACGTGACGGTGGCCAGCCACGGCGCGGTGCGCACCGTCGGCGACTTCAACATCAAGACCGGCGAAAGCTCGGCCGTGCGCTTGGGTGCGATGGTCAACAAGGCCGACAACAACGGGGCCGGCAGCTCACTCGACAAGATGGGCGTGGCGGGCACCTTTCGCACCGGCATCGGCGAGGCCGACGAGTTCTCGGTCAGCCTCTATCACCTGGACAACAACAACGGCATGAATTACGGCATGCCCTGGATACGCCCGTCGGCCGGGGCCAGCGTTGCCGCCACCACCTTGCTGCCGATCGCCCCGGAGTCCTATTACGGCTTGGCCACCGACCGCAACAAGGGTACGGCGACGCAGTTCACCGTCAGCCACACGCACCGCTTCAGCGCCGACACCGAGCTGGTTTCGAAAATCCGCAGCGGTGATTTCACCCGTGACCAGCGGGCCGGCACGGTGCGTTTGGCCGCTGCCGCCTTGCAGCCGGGCGGCGTGGCGGCCACGCTGGACAGCTTCGGCGCTTCGACGGTGCTGACCCGGGGCACGCAGCTGAAGATTCAGGACATGCAGACTCTGCATGCGCAGAGCGACTTGTCGAGCAAGTTCAAGGCGCTGGGCTTCAAGCATGAGCTGCAAGCCGGGGTCGACTTCGCGCAGGAGAAAAAGCAGGTTTACGGTGCGCTCAGCGCCGCGCAGGGCGGTGTCAATCTGACCAAGCCCAACACCTTGGTCGGCACGCCGAACGACGGCGCCTCGGTCGACGAAAGCCTGCGCGTGCTGCTCACCACCAGCGAATACCGTTCGCGCGCTGCCGGTGTCTACGCGCAAGACCTGCTGCAGATTGCCGAGCATTGGAAGCTGCTGGCCGGCCTGCGCTACGACTATCTGATCGGCGATTACGACACCTATGCCATTCCGAATGCCGCCGCCGGACCAGTCACCACGTCGGGCTACCGCATGAAGGTGTCCGAGCTGAGCAAGCGCTTGGGTGTGCTGTATCAGCCGAACGAGCGCATGTCCTTCCACGCCTCGGCCGCCACCTCGTTCAACACCTCGGGCGACGCCTATTCGCTCGGAGCCAGCAACCAGGACATCCCGCCGGAACAGGCCATCAACCTGGAGCTGGGTGCCAAGATCGACTCCAGCGACGGCCGCCTGACCAGCCGTTTCGCCTTGTTCCGCACCACCAAACTGCATGAGCGCAACACCGACCCGCTGGTCAATCTGGTGACGCTGTCCGGCAAGCGCCACGCGGCCGGCTTCGAGGCCGACTTCACCGGCCGGCTGCAGCCGGGCTGGGATGTGTTTGCGTCCTATATGTGGATGCCGGTTGCCAGCATCGATGTCAGCTCGGCCAACAGCGGCGAGGTGCAAGGGGCTCGGCCGTCCTTGAGCCCGCGTCATTCCGGCACCGTGTGGACGACCTATCAGTTGACTCCGGCGCTGCGCGTGGGCGCTGGTTTGAATGCCCGCAGCTCGCAAACGCCGCCGCGCAACCCGGGTTGGGCCGTGCCCGCCTTCGTCACTGGCGACCTGATGCTGGAATACGCGGTCGTGCCGGAGCGTGTCATCTTCAAAGCCAACCTGAGCAACGTGACCGACAAGCTCTACGCCGATTCGCTCTACTCCGGCCACTACTTGCCCGGTACCGGGCGTTTGTTGGCGCTGACGGGCACGGTAAAGTTCTGAGGTTTTCACCCTCTTGTTGTTGA
Organism: Burkholderiales bacterium; assembly: GCA_947450745.1. GTDB lineage: Bacteria > Pseudomonadota > Gammaproteobacteria > Burkholderiales > Burkholderiaceae_C > Paucibacter_A. The sequence goes on along the minus strand of CANFYD010000444.1, from coordinate 1,860 downwards.
TTAACCCTTCACGGACTCTTCATGCTGATCCGCATACCCGCTGCTTTGAACGCCTCCGCGTTGGCGCAGGCGCAAGCTTGGCTGGCTGATGCGGCCTGGGAAAGCGGCGCGGCGACGGCCGGAGCGCAGGCCGTGCAGGTCAAGCACAACCAGCAATTGCCCGTCGGCTCCGAGCTGGCGCGGCGTTTGCAAGGCCTGGTGCTGGGCGAGTTGGAGCGCCACCCGACGTTTTTTTCCGCTGCGCTGCCCAAGCGCGTGTTGCCGCCAATGTTCAACCGCTATGCCGGTGCCAGCAACCGCTACGGCAATCATGTCGATCAAGCGGTGCGCTACGTCCCCGGCAGCGCGCAACGGGTGCGCACCGACCTGTCTTGCACCCTGTTCCTCTCTGACCCGGCCGACTACGACGGTGGCGAGCTGGTGATGGCCGACACCTTTGGCGAGCAGCGCGTCAAGCTGGCCGCTGGCGACATGGTGCTGTACCCCGGCAGCAGCGTGCACCGAGTCGAGCCGGTCACCCGGGGCGAGCGTTTGGCCAGCTTTTTCTGGATTGAAAGCATGGTGCGCAGCGATGCGCAGCGCCGCCTGCTCTACGAGATGGATGTCAGCCTGATGCGCTTGCGTCAACTGCACGGTGACAGCGACGCCGCCGTGCAGTTGACGGGCACGTATCACAACCTGCTCCGTATGTGGGCCGATACATGACGAGGACTTACGCAAAACCGTTCCAGTGTTGTTCCTCCGCCTTGCCGTACATGCGTACTGTCTTCGGCGTCGTGCCTAGGAGTCTGCGCGGCAGACGGATCGGCGGCTGCAAGGCGGCCGCAGCGGTCCATTTTTCACCGTCTTTTCGCCCCATAGCGGAGCTATGAAGCTTCAAAGCCGGCAAAAACTGTCCTCGCTGGGGCCACCTTTCGCTTGTCGCCGCCTTCTGCCGCGCAGACTCCTAGCTGGAACAATTTTGCGTAAGTCCTATTAATGGTGTTGTCTGCCTTGCAGCCGGTCCCGCCCGGCGTGGTCAATCTGGCTGATTTCGAGCCGCATGCGCAAGCTGCCATGAGCGCGTCGGCTTGGGCTTATTTGAGTGGCGGCGCGGCCGATGAAATCACGCTGCGCGCGAATCGCCAGGCTTGGGACAGCGTCAAGCTGCAGCCGCGCGTGTTGCGTGATTTGAGCGGCGGGCACACCCGCGTGACCTTGCTCGGCCGCGAGTTGGCGCACCCCTTTTTGCTGGCTCCGATTGCTTATCAGCGCTTGGCTCATCCCGACGGCGAGTTGGCGGTGGCTTACGCGGCAGCGGCGCAAGACACCGGCTTGGTCTTGAGCGCCCAGGCCAGCGTGACGATGGAGGCGGTGGCGCAGGCGATGCGGCCCGACCCCGTCAGCACCGCGCCCAGCGCGCCGCTCTGGTTCCAGCTTTATTGGCGTGCCGATGAGGGTTTCATGCAGGAGCTGTTGCAGCGCATAGCAGCCGCCGGCTATGAAGCGCTGGTGCTGACCGTCGATGCGCCGGTGCACGGGGCCCGCGACCGGGAGCGCCGTGCCGGCTTTGTCTTGCCGCCCGATGTGCGCGCGGTCAACTTGGGCGGGCGCAAGCAGGCGCTCGAACTGAAGCCCGGCCAGAGTCAGATGTTTGACGGCTTGATGCCGCGCGCCGCCACTTGGGCGCAGGTCGATTGGTTGCTGGCCCGCAGCCGTTTGCCGCTGTTGTTGAAGGGCGTCAGCCATCCGGACGACGCGCGCGAGGCGCAGCGGCGCGGGGTGGCCGGCTTGGTGGTATCCAACCATGGCGGCCGCACGTTGGACAGCTTGCCGAGCACGGCCGAGTTGCTGCCGCGCGTGCGGACCGCCGTCGGCCCG
>CANFYD010000443.1 GCA_947450745.1 Burkholderiales bacterium | reverse complement strand
GGAAACCTTTGGCGATGTGTTTCTCGGCATGATGCAAACCCATGACATCCCCGCCGAGGTGATGCACCGCATCATCCTGCTCTCCGCCGGCTCACTCGATACCCTACCTCACTGCGGTGCCATCATCACCTTGTTTTCAGTGACCCAGTTGACGCACAAAGAGTCCTACAAGGATATTGCCGTCCTCACCATGGGAATCCCCGCCCTGACCGTCATCGCGGTGATCGGCTTCTATTCTCTAACGGGTATCTATTGATGAATATAGACCACAGTTCTTGCAAGAACCGCTGAGTGGGCTGAATTGGGCCGGGTAGATTAAATTTCTAGCCGGCCCGATTATATTTTGGGTGGATTCTCTCTGAAACTGCCGCACTCGACTCAAACAGGTCACGTCGCGGCACTTCACGCAGCGTTCTCGCCCTTCCAATTTTCAAAAATTCAGCGCTGCGGCTGAGTCGAGCGGCACAATTTGCCAAATCAAATGACTCCGGCCCAATTATTCACCCCCATTATTCTGTCGGGCCGAGAAACCGTGCTGCGACGGATAGAAAGAACAAGAAGTAATGTCAACGCATGAGCAACCACGCAAGACAGACCGCCAGGACGATCAAGAACTTATGACCGCTCTCATGGCAAGCAGCAAGACCCAGGGATCGCGATGTCTCGGCAGTTCTTCGCCGGTGTCGGGACCGGTTCGGCCGGGAGTGAAAGTCAAGCATGGCAAGCTGGGGCGGTTGACCGGGTGGTTGCAAGTCGCCACCCTGGCCTGCGTGGCCGGCGTCCCGATGCTCGCCTCTGCCGAGCTGTCCAATGAAACGCTGCTTGGCATCGGCCTGCGGTCGAGACCGGCCTATGACGGCTCGGCCTCGCAGCATGCGGAGCTGGTGCCCGTCCTGCGTTACTTTGGCAAAACTTGGTTCGCACGCTCGACCCAGGGCTTGCTGGAGGGCGGGCTGCGCGTTCAACTGCTGCCCGGGCTCTATGCCGGCACGCAAGTCGCTTATGAATCCGGCCGCCAGCGGAGCGAGTCCGATTTTCTTGAGCGCTACAACATCGCCTCGACGGAACGCGGCGCCTCGGTCGGCGTGCATATGGAATGGGACCATCAAATCGGCCCCATGCCCATCTCTTTGCTCGCAAGGGTGCGCAAGCAGCCGGGGCCCGGTGTTCAGGCCGATCTGCGCCTGAGCGCAGGCCTGTTCCAGAGCGGCCGGCTCAGCCTGGGTGCCTACGCTCAGACGAGCTGGGCTGACAGCAAAGCAGCCAACGCGCTTTACGGTATTGCGCCGCAGCAATCGGCAAGCATGGGTTTGCCTGCGTTCGAGCCTGGCAGCGGCTTGACGTACGCCGGCCTTGGCTTGCTCGGGTCGTTCGAACTGAGCCCCAAGTGGGTCGTGGTCGGCAGCCTGGAAGCCCGGCGCACAACGGGCTCGGTTTCCAACAGCCCGCTGGTCGAGCGCGACGCCAATCACTACCTGAGTCTGGGCCTTGCCTACCGCTACTGAAGCGGTGGGACAAGGATCACTCCGAGCAAGGATGAGAAAAATGAGAATTCGACGGATCGCTAAGGTCTTGGCCGCAGCCGGGCTGTTCGGGTCGGCCGCAATGGCGGCACCTGCCCCCTTGGTGCAAAAGGAAGTGACCGCGCTGCTCGACTTTGTCGCCGCATCTGGATGCGAATTTCAGCGCAACGGCAGTTGGCACAGCTCGCAAGGAGCCAAAGAGCATTTGCAAGACAAATTCGATTACCTCGCAGCGCGAGATGCCATCCACAGCGCTGAAGAATTCATCGACAAAGCGGCCTCGCAAAGCAGCCTGAGCGGACGAGCCTACAAGGTCCGCTGCAACAGCGCGCCCTTGATCACCAGCCAGAAGTGGCTCCACGACGAACTGTTGCGCTTGAGAAAAACACCATGAACAAAAATAAATCACTGACGGCATTGCTGCTGCTTTTCGCCTGGCCAGTCGCCGCGGCCCAATTGACTGAAGGCCAAGCCGACACCCACGCCGCCGCCCGTGCAGTGGAAAAAACCGCGGCTGCAGACAAGGCGCCCGCCGCCCTGCCCGACAAAAGCTACCTGATACCGGCGCTTGAAGTCATCAGCTTCGACCTGCTGCTCAGCGGCTTCAACCGCCGCTTCAGCGGCATCGATGACTACAACGTGTCGTCAAGATCGATACGGGCCAATCTGCGCGGCCCCTGGGTGGTGGACAACGACCCGTTCATGATCAACCAGGCGGCCCACCCCTACCAGGGCTCGCTGTACCACGCGGCAGGGCGAGCCACCGGCTTGAACTATTGGGAAGCCTCGGCGCTCACTTTTGCGGGCAGTGCCTGGTGGGAGATCACCGGCGAGCAAACCAAGCCGTCCATCAACGATCAGGTCGCCAGCGGCATCGCGGGCAGCTTTCTCGGAGAGCCGCTGTTTCGGATGGCCAAGCTGGTGCAGGACCGTAGTAACTTGCCCTACACCGCGCGGCGGTGGCTCGCGGCGGTCATTTCGCCGTCTGTCGGCTTGAACCAGATCATGTTCGGCTCGCGCTTTGACAGCTCGTTCTCTGACCATGATCCGGAGTATTACGGTCGCCTGCACCTCGGTGTCACCCGCGCCACCACCAACGATTTCGACACCACGCCCGACTTCAGAAAAAATGCGGCGCAGGCCGACTGTTCACTCGACTACGGCATGCCAGGCAAGCCCGGTTACACCTACAACAGGCCGTTCGATTACTTCAGCTTTCATGGCCTGATCTCCACTGCCAACGGCGTGGAGAACCTCAATACACGTGGCTTGCTGATCGGCACCGACTATGCCGCCGGCGACAATTACCGCGGTATCTGGGGCCTGTATGCCAACTATGACTATCTGTCTCCGCAGATATTCAGCCTGTCAACGACCTCGCTGTCGGTCGGCACCACTGGGCAATGGTGGCTCTCCCAAAATATTGCGCTGCAGGGGACCGGCTTGGCAGGTTTCGGCTACGCAGCCGCCAGCACCGCAAGAGTCTCGACTGAACTGCCCGAGTACCACTACGGCACAGCTCCGCGCGTGGGTCTGTCGCTGCGATTGATCGCCGACAAGCGAGCCTCAATTGACGTTTCGGCCATGATGGTGTCGCTCGGCAGCGTGGCGCGCCGCAACGCCGGCCGGGATGATATTTCCCGCGTTGATACCGCCTTCACCTGGCGCGTTTCCGGGCCTCATGCCGTAGGCATCAACTACGTCTGGTCGCACCGCAGCTCGGACTACCCCGGCAATATCACTCGCACCCAATCACTGGGCCGAGTCGGCATTTTCTATACCTTGCTGGGCCAAGATGGCTTCGGTGCAGTGGACTGGCGCGCCAACTCACTTTGACCGACTGCGCAGCGCCTTTTCGGGCGAAAGCAGACGCCATCGATAAAACAATGGGGTCAAAACAATGGGGTCAGAGTCAATTTTTCTGAACCCACTTTTCAAAACAATGGGGTCAGAGTCAATTTTTCTGAACCCACTTTTCAGCGCCTGCTACCCCGGTATCTCTGGTTCAACCAGCAAGGCCAACTGAGCGAGCGACTCTTGCCAGCCCAAATAGCACATCTCCAGCGGAATCAACTCCGGAATCCCATCCTGCACGATGTTGATCTCCGTTCCGCACAGGACCGGCTTCAAACTCACCGTCACCTGAAGCAGGCCCGGCAGATTCGGATCGTCGAACTTATCCGTATAGCGGATCAACTCGTCGGGAATGAGCTCCAGATACTCTCCGCCAAAAGAATGCTCATGGCCTGAGGTGAAGTTACGGAACGACATTCGAAACATGCCGCCAACCTTTGCATCCATCTGATGCACGACGCAGGTGAATCCATAGGGCGGCAGCCATTTACCCAGAGCAGCAGGCTCCAGAAATGCGCGATAGACCTTCTCGGGTTGGGTGCGAAGCACACGATGAAGCAGGACACTGCGGTTC
>CANFYD010000442.1 GCA_947450745.1 Burkholderiales bacterium | reverse complement strand
GCGAACTGGTGCAGGCCACGCCGATTGCGCTGGTGGTCACCGCTATCCCCGGCCACGAGGTGCTGCATGCCAACCCACCGGCCGAGCGCTGGCTGGCCGACAGCAACACCGACCCGTGGAAGCACGGCATGGAGCCGGCGGTGCGCGCGCGCTTTTTCCAGCAACTGGCCGACCGCGGCGGCGTCGACGAGTTCGAGGTGCGCTGGCAGCAGGGCGAAGAATCGGCTTGGGCCGTGCTGTCGGCGCGCTTGATCCAGTACCAGGGGCAGGACGCAGTGCTGACCGCCTTCTCCCCGATCAACCATTTGAAGCTGATGGAGCGGCGCCTGGAGCTGTGGGCCAAGGTGTTCGAGACCTCGGGCGAGGGCATCTTGATCGTCGACGCCGAGCACCGCATCCTGACGGCCAACCTGGCGTTTTCACGCCATACCGGCTACGACTTGCAGGACGTGATCGGCGAGAAACCCTCGCTGTTGCTGCCCGGCATCGAGCTGAGCGTGGCGGGCATCGCGCTGTGGACGGCCGTCAAGCAGCGGGGCCAATGGCACGGCGAGATGAGCTTGCGGCGCCGCAACGGCAGTGAATACCCGGCGTGGGTGATGGTCAGTGCGGTGCATCAGGGCGTGCTGGCAGACCAATCGCAGCTGAAAAAGCAGAAACAGAAGCAACAGCAGCAGCAAGGCGTGGACGGCAACATCTCCCACTACATCTTCACCACGATCGACATCAGCGACCGCAAGCTGAGCGAGCAGCGCATCCAGTTCCTGGCCGAACACGATGTGTTGACCGAGCTGCCCAACCGCAGCTTGTGCATCGCCCGCTTGCGCCTGGCGCTGCAGCAGGCGCAGCGCAGCGGCAGCCAAGTGGCGGTGCTGTTCATCGACCTGGACCGCTTCAAGGACATCAACGACACGCTGGGCCATCACATTGGCGACGGCCTGCTGCGCTCGGTGGCGCAGCGGATGCTGGAGGTCGTGCGTGCCGGCGACACCGTCAGCCGCCTGGGCGGCGATGAATTCGTCATCGTGCTGAACAACGTGGCCCATGCGGAGGAAGTGGCCCATGTCGTCGAGCAGCGGCTGATACCGCGCATCCGGGAACCACACCGGGTCGGCGGTATCGAGCTGCATGTGTCGTGCAGCGTCGGCATTGCGGTCTACCCGGATGACGGCGACGACTTTGACACCTTGATGCGGCTGGCCGACACCGCGATGTACCAAGCCAAGGCAGCGGGCAAGGACAACGCGCAGTTCTACACCGCCGCGATGAGCGAGCGCGCCCAGACCCGCATGCGGCTCGAAGGCGCGCTGCGCCGGGCGCTGGAATTGCGGCAGTTCCGCTTGTACTGGCAGCCCCGCGTCTGTGCGCTCAGCGGCGTGCTGGCCGGGGTGGAGGGCCTGCTGCGCTGGCAGCATGCAGAGCTGGGTTTGGTGTCGCCAGGGGATTTCATCCCGCTGGCCGAAGAAACCGGGCTGATCGTGCCGATCGGTGCCTGGGTCATCGACGCCGCTTGCGCGCAGATCGCGCTGTGGCGTGAGCAAGGCTGGCCGGCGATGGGCGTGTCGATCAACTTGTCGGCTCGGCAGTTGCGCGACGACGGCCTGCTCGCGGTGGTGCGCGACGCGTTGCAGCGCCACGCGGTACCGGCCGGCATGCTGGAGCTGGAGTTGACCGAATCGATGGTGATGGAAGATGCCGAAGGCAATCTGAACCAGATGCATGCCCTGCGCGCCCTGGGCGTGATGCTGTCGATCGACGACTTTGGCACTGGTTATTCGAGCCTGGCTTATCTGAACCGCTTCCCTATCGACAAGCTCAAGATCGACCGCTCGTTTGTGCACGACATGCTGACCGACAGCACCGACCGCACGATCACGCTGGCCATCATCGGTCTGGGTCATACGCTGGGGCTGAAGGTGGTGGCCGAGGGCGTCGAGCAAGAGGGCGAAGCGGCGCTGCTGCGCGAGGCAGGCTGCGATGAACTGCAGGGCTATCTGCTGGGTCGGCCGATGCCGGCCGAGGCCTTGGCGGACTGGGCCCAGCAACGGCTGCCGCCGCTGGCAGTGCTGGGCACTTGACCCAAGACTGACTGTATGCAAGCGGCGGCTGTCGCCTCCTTTAGCAAGCGAGCCTGAGCGCGCCAGCCCGGGGCAGCAAGCCCGGGACTGCCAGCCTTGTGCGAATGCGCTGAAAGTCGGCGTTGTGTGCTTCTTTTCCAGCGTTGAAGCGTCGCAGGATTGTGGATACTGGCAGTTTTCCGCTGCAAAGACGCAACGCTTTCCAAAGGATGTTCAATGCCCCGACGCTCTCCCGCATGGTTTGATGCCCAGTACAACAACCGTGCGCGGGTGCCCAACAGCGCCGTTCTGTTGGAGCGCTGGACACGCGCGTCGCAACTGGTGCGTGAGCACTCCGACTGCACGCTGGATCTGGCTTATGGCGACGCGGCCGCCGAGCGCCTCGATGTGTTCCCCGCTGTGGCACCCCAAGCGCCGGTGCTGGTGTTCATTCACGGCGGCTACTGGCGGGCGCTGGACAAGTCCGACCTGTCCTTCCTGGCCAGCGCCTTCACCGATGAAGGCGCGATGGTGGTCATCCCCAACTATTCGCTCTGCCCGGACGTTGGCATGGAGCGCATCCCGCTGCAACTGACGCAGGCGCTGGCCTGGGTGTGGCGGCATGCCGCCGAGCATGGCGGCGACCCGAACCGCATCGTGCTGGCGGGGCATTCGGCCGGCGGTCATCTGGCCAGCATGTTGTCCTGCTGCGACTGGAAGAAGGTGGGCGCCGACCTGCCGCGCCATCTGGTGAAGGGGGTGATCTCGATTTCGGGGCTGCACGACTTGGCCCCGATCCGCAAAACGCCGTTTTTACAGACCGACCTGCAACTCGACGCCGACAGCGTGCGACGACTCAGCCCGGTGAATTTCCCGGCTCCCGATGCGCCGCTGTATGCGGTGGTGGGCGCGGAAGAGAGCGAGGAGTTGCGCCGCCAGAACCGCCTGATCCGCCAAGCCTGGGGCCGGCGTGCGGTGCCGATCTGCGAGGAAATCCCCGGCTGCAACCACTTTGACATCCTCCACAACCTGGCCGACCCGGACGGCCGCAGTCATCAACTGACACGCCACTTGCTCGACTTGCGGTGGTACAGCGCCTTGCTTTGAACCCGGTTCGAGAGCCGTTCTTGACTAAGCCAGAGCTGTGCGCCGCTTCGTAGGGCGGGTCCCGACCCGCGTCTTGCTCCCGCTCCCGCTTCAGCCGAGTCCGGCCATGAACCACTTGATCGCGCCCTTGGCCAAGAAGCCGACCAGACCAAAGCCCAGACCGAGCAGCAAGATGAAGGTGCCAAAGCGGCCTGCCTTGGACTCACGCGCCAGCTGCAAGATGATGAACACCATGTAGAGCATGAAGGCGCCGACGCCGTAGGTCAGGCCGAACTGGGCGATTTGTTGCTCGGTATAGCCAAACATCACTCAGTGTCCGTGCTGACCAGATCGCAGTAAGCATGCCAGCTGGCGTGGCCCAGCACCGGCAGGATCACGACCAGACCCAGCATCAGGCTGGCCATGCCCAGCAGCGTCAGGCCCATCAGCAGGGCTGCCCACAGCGCCACCGCAGCCGGGTGTTCCATCACCACCCGCCAACTGATGTAGATGGCAGCCAGCACGCTGACCCGGCGGTCCATCAGCAGCGGAATCGTCACCACCGTGGACGCAAACAGCGGTGCGGCCAGCAAGGCACCCAGGGCCAGCCAGGCCTCGAACAGCAGCGAGCTGTCGTCCAGCACCACCTGCCGAATGAACTCCTCCGGGGTGGTGATCGGCGTGTGGGTAAAGCCGGTGATCAGGGCCGCCGAGCACAGCACCCAGCCGCTGCCGGCCAATGCCAACAGCAAGCCGAAGCGGATCAAGCGGCCGTCGCGCGGTTGCCAAGCGCGCAGCACGGTCATCAG
>CANFYD010000441.1 GCA_947450745.1 Burkholderiales bacterium | reverse complement strand
AGGCCACTTGATGCGACAGCTCATGGAAGATCAGCCGGGCCAATTCGCCCTCGAGGTAGGCGATGAAGGTGTTCAGCAACGGGTCGCCGCCGATCCAGTTGCTCCAACCCAGCGTGGAGTACGCCGGCACCGGGTAGACCTGGGTTTCCAAATCCTGGCCGACGGAAGCGGGATAGGCCGCTGCATAGCGCTCCGCCGCCGCCTGCTCGAAATAGCCCCGGTAGCCGACGCAACCCATGACCGGGAAGCACCAGGTCTGCAGCGTCAAACTCAGCTCCGGCGTGGCCACCACGTTCCAGACCGCCGCCTTGCGGCCCAGCTCGGCATAGCGACGGTAGCTGTTGTTGTCCGGCAGGTGCAGGTCGCTGACGGCAAAGTCGCGCAGGCGCTGGCTCAGCAGCAAGCGCTGGCGCAAGGCCGGGCTCAGCGCCGGCTCGGCCAGCCAAGCGTCCACCGGCCGCGCCGCCGCCATCAATTGCAAATGGCCACTGACCGATTGACCGAGATAGCCCAGCTGTGCGCAGCCCGACAACAAAGCGCCGGCCAACAGGGCCGACACGGCCACCCAGCCGCGCCGAATACTCACAGCGGCAGCGCCTCCAGCTCCACCAGACAGTCATAGAAACTCGGTGCCCGGCCCAGGTCGGTCAGCTGTTGATGGGTCACTTCGTTGACGTTGGTGCCAGCAAACCCTAGCTTGCGCCACCAGATGCCCAGGCCGTTGACGACGCCGGGGCGGGCTCGGCCGCTGATGCGGGCGCGGCAGCTGTAGCTGCCGCGGTCGTTGAAGACGCGCACCATCACGCCGTCGACCAAGCCGCGCGCGGCCGCGTCGTCAGCGTGGAGCTCGATCAGCGGCTCGCCCTCGATATCGCGCAAGCTCTTCACGTTGACGAAGCTGGAGTTCAGGAAGTTGCGGGCCGGCGGGGAAATCATCGCCAGCGGATAACGCGCTGCCAGTTCGGGGCTGGAGCGGCGGCTTTCGTAATTGGCCACATAGTCCGCGCCGCCAGCCTGGGCACGGCCATTCGGCGTCAAGAACTGCCCCAGCGCAAACGGCGCGGGGACGACCGGCAGGCTCTGCCAGCCTTGAGCGCGCAAGGCGTCGAAGTCGATCTCGGCGGTGAAGGCTTGGCGCGCCAGTTGCTCGTCGGTGTCGGCAAAGCAGGGGTCGGTGAAACCGCAAGCGGCCGCCAGATCCCGAAAAATCTGCGTGTTCGGCCGTGCCTCGCCCAGCGGCGCAATCGCCTGCTCGTTGATCAGCACATCGGTGTGGCCGTAGCTGGTGTGCACGTCCAGATGCTCCAGCTGCGTGGTGGCCGGCAGCACGTAATCGGCCAGATCGGCCGTGTCCGTCATGAAATGCTCCAGCACCACGGTGAACAGATCGGCCCGCTGGAAGCCGCGCACCACCTGGGGCGACTCGGGCGCCACCGCCACCGGGTTGCTGTTGTAGACGATCACCGCCTCGATTTGCGGGCCAAACTCGGGCGAAGCCGGGCGCAGCAAGTCGTCGCCGATGGTGCTCATATTGATCAGGCGCGGCTCTGGCCCGGCCAGCAGCTCGGGCATTTCCAGCGCCGCAGTGTTCTTGTACGGCGCAAACCAGCCGGAGCTGGACAGCAGCAACCCGCCGGCACGGTGCCGCCAAGCCCCCGTCAAACAGGGCAGCAGCGCAATCAGCCGCACCGCATTGCCGCCACCGCGCACGCGCTGCATGCCGTAGTTCAGGCGGATCGCGGCCGGTGCCGTGCCGGCGTAATCACGCGCCAACTGCCGGACTTCGTCGGCGCTGATGCCGCAGACCTCGGCGACCCGCTCGGGCGGCCAGGCGAGTGCTTTTTCACGCAGGCCGGGCTCACCGTCTTTTGCATCGTCCCAGCCGTCCACATGGTCACGCAGATAGGCTTGATCGAGTGCGTTGTTGGCGATCAGCTCGTGCATCAGGCCCAGCGCCAGCGCGCCATCGGTGCCGGGCAAAAGGGCGATGTGCTGATGGCATTTGTCGGCGGTTTCGGTTTTGCGCGGGTCGATGCAGATCAGCCGGGCACCGTCGCGCTTGGCGCGCATCGCGTAGGTCCAGAAGTGCAGGTTCGAGGCAATCGAGTTGCTGCCCCAGATGATGATCAGGCGGCTCTCGGCAAAGTACGGCAGGTGCATGCCGACCTTGTGGCCATAGGTGGCGGCCAGCGCGGCCCCGCCGGCGGCGGCGCAAATCGTGCGCTCCAGCCGCGACGCTCCAAGGCGGTTGAAAAACCGGGCGGCCATGGCCTCGCCCTGCAGCAAGCCCATCGTGCCGGCGTAGCTGTAGGGCAAGACGGCTTGCGGGTCGCGGGCCGCGATGGCCGTCAAGCGGCCGGCAATATCGGCCAGCGCCTCCGCCCAACTGACCGGTTCGAAGCGCGGCGGCTCGTCCTTGGCGCTGACGCGCTTCAGTGGCTGCAGCAGCCGCTCGGCGTGATATGTGCGCTCGGCGTAGCGAGACACCTTGGTGCACAGCGCGCCCTGCGTGCTGGGGTGGTCGGCTGCGCCCTGCACCTTGATGACCCGGCCGTTTTCAACCGCGATGCGCATCGCGCAGGTGTCGGGGCAGTCATGCGGGCAGGCACCGTTGACGATGCGGGTTGAGGGGGTGGGCGGGGTGGACAAGTTGGGCATGGCAATTTGGGCGGGCATGACCGAACTATTGCACATCGCCCGGGATCACCCTCCCACGCAGCCAGCCGCAAAACTGCCGTTTAAACTGAGACGCATTGGGCTGCTGCATCCCGGCTGCCCGCTACGGAGTGCCCTGCCATGAAGCTGATCGATTCCATTCTTGCCGACGCACCGAGCATCGCGACCCTGCGGCGCGACATCCACGCCCACCCGGAGCTGTGCTTCCAGGAGGAACGCACGGCCGACGTGATCGCCAAGGCGCTGACCGATTGGGGCATTCCCATCCACCGGGGCTTGGGCAAGACCGGCGTGGTCGCCATCATCAAGAACGGCACCTCAAGCCGCGCCGTCGGCCTGCGCGCCGACATCGACGCGCTGCCGATGACGGAGCACAACAAGTTTGCCCACGCCAGCACCTATGCCGGCAAGATGCACGCCTGCGGCCACGACGGCCACACCGCCATGCTGCTGGCCGCTGCCAAGCATTTGTCCAAGCACCGCAACTTCGACGGCACCGTCTACCTGGTGTTCCAGCCGGCCGAAGAAGGTGGCGGCGGAGCCCGCGAGATGATCAAGGACGGGCTCTTCACCCTGTTCCCGATGGAGGCGATGTTCGGTGCCCACAACTGGCCGGGCATGGCGGCCGGCCAATTTGCCGTGAAAAGCGGGCCGGTGTTCGCGTCCAGCAATGAATTCAAGATCACCCTGCGCGGCAAGGGCGCCCATGCGGCCATGCCGCACAACGGCATCGACCCGATCCCGGCCGCCTGCCAGATGGTGCAGGCCTTCCAGTCCATCATCAGCCGCAACAAGCGGCCGATCGACGCGGGCGTGATCTCGGTGACGATGATCCACACCGGCGAAGCGACCAACGTCATCCCCGACAGCTGCGAGATCCAGGGCACCGTGCGCACCTTCACGCTGGAGGTGCTGGACATGATCGAGCGGCGCATGCAGCAAGTGGCCCAAGCGACAGCCGAGGCCTTCGAGGTGACGTGCGAGTTCGAGTTCAAGCGCAACTACCCGCCGACCATCAACCACGCGCCGGAAACTGCCTTTGTGCAGCAGACGCTGGCCGAGATGGTCGGGGCAGCCAATGTGCAGGACTTCGAGCCGACGATGGGCGCGGAGGACTTCAGCTTCTTCCTGCAGGAAAAGCCGGGCTGCTATTTCCTGATCGGCAATGGCGACGGCACGCACCGTGAAGGCGGCCATGGCTTGGGGCCCTGCATGCTGCATAACCCCAGCTACGACTTCAATGACGAGCTGATCCCGCTGGGCGGCACGATGTGGGT
>CANFYD010000440.1 GCA_947450745.1 Burkholderiales bacterium | reverse complement strand
GTCAGCGAACGTGGAATGTTGAAATTGAAGCCAGAACGGCACCCGTGCCCGACCTCAAGCAGCTAGGCCGGCGGCCTTCAGTGCCGTGGCCAACTCCTGCTCCAGGGCGACCAGCTGGGTGCGCAGTTGCTTGAAGCGCTCCATCCCTTCACCGACAGGATTGCTCGCGGCCAGGACTTGGGCTTGCGTCTTCAGCCGCGCGATCCGCAGCTGCTTCAGCGCGTTCTGGAACACCTCGAAGACCGGTTCGTCCTCGGCATAGAGGCCGCCGCTGAGGCGCTGCGCCGTGTCGAGCAAGCCGTCCTCGGCCAGCGCGGCTTCCAGCACCGACCAAGAGCCGGCACCGTGGTTGACCAGAAAACGCTCCAGCCAAGCCACCAATTCCCCATGGGCACCGGGCAGCTCATGCAGCAACTGATGATCGTCGGCGCTCAACTGTTCCCACCAGGCGCTGCTCAGCAAGAGCATGCGCAGCGCATGGTCAGCGGGCGCTGCCGGTTGGCTGCGCGGCGTGCGCGGGCCATCGTCTTCGGCATTTTTACGGCCCTTCCAGTCGCGGCCTTTCCATTCCTTCCAGGGCTTGCGCTCGCCGCCGCCGCTGCGTGTGCTGCCAGCGCTGCCCCCATTGCCACGGCTGCCACTGCCAGCACTTGCCCCATGCGCGCCCATGTCCATGCCCGAGCCGTCGCTGTCGCTGGCATAGCCACCGTCTTGTTGCGGGTTGTAGCCCGGGTCGCGCGGGTCGTAATGAGCGTTTGACGCTTCTCTGGCCGGGCTGGCGGCCGCGCCACTGGCTTGCCACAGCGCCATCAGCTCTTGATCGGGCAACTGTGCCCGGCGCGCCAGATCGCCCAGCAACTGCCGCTTCAGCAAGCCTGACGGCAAGGCGGCCCAGAGCGGTTTGGCGTGGCTGAGCAAGCGCGCTCGGCCCTCGGCGCTGGCCAAGTCGCAGCCCTCGGCGGCTGCGTCCATCAACTGGCGCGACAGCGGAATCGCTTCGGCGATGCAGCGCTCGAAGGCCTCCGCACCCAGCTCACGCACATAGGAATCGGGGTCATGCTCGGCCGGCAAGAACAGGAACTTGACCGAGCGAACGTCGGTGATGTGGGGCAAGGCGGCTTCCAGCGCGCGGCCGGCGGCGCGTCGGCCCGCAGCATCCCCGTCAAAGCTGAACACCACCGATTCGGTGAAGCGGAACAGCTTCAACATATGTTCGGCCGTGCAGGCCGTGCCCAGCGTCGCTACCGCGTTGGCAAAGCCGTGCTGGGCCAGCGCCACCACGTCCATATAACCTTCGACGACCAGCGCATAGCCGCGCTGGCGCAGGCCGGTGCGTGCTTCGCACAGGCCGTAGAGTTCGCGGCCCTTGCTGAACACCGGGGTTTCCGGCGAGTTCAGGTATTTGGGTTCGCCTTTGTCCAGCACCCGGCCGCCAAACCCGATGGTTTCGCCCATCACATTGCGGATCGGAAACATGATGCGGTCGCGAAAGCGGTCGTATCTCTTTTGTTCTTCGCCGGGTCGGCCGTCCTTGCCGGCCTCGGCGTTTTGGGTGATCACCATGCCGGACTCGGCCAGCAGTGGGTCGTCGTAAGCGGGGAAGGCGCTGGCCAGCGTGCGCCAGCCTTCCGGTGAGTAGCCCAGCGCGTACTGAGCGGCGATTTGTCCGGTCAGGCCGCGGTTTTTCAGGTAATCGATGGCGCGCGGGTTTTTCTTGAGCTGGGCGCGGTAATGGTCGCTGGCGCGTTCCAGTACATCGGTCAGCGTGACCTGCTTTTGCTTTTGCTGGGCCGCGCGCTCGCGGTCTTCGGCCGAGCGTTCATCCTCCGGTACCTTCATGCCGGTTTGCTGAGCCAGGTCTTCCACCGCTTCGACGAAACCCAGGCCGCTGTGCTCCATCAAGAACCCGACCGCGTTGCCATGCACGCCGCAGCCGAAGCAGTGATAAGTCTGGCGCGTTGGGCTGACGATGAAGCTTGGGGATTTTTCGCCGTGAAACGGGCACAAACCCTTGTGGTTGATGCCAGCCTTCTTGAGGTCGACGTGGCGGCCCACCACTTCGACGATGTCGACGCGTGAGAGGAGGTCTTGGATAAAGCCGGGTGGAATCACGCTTCAAGTTTAAAGCACGGCCTTGCCGAGCCTTACTTTGCGGGCCACGCCGCACCATCAGCCCGCTCAGCCGAATCCGCACCGGCCACCCCGGCCGCCCCGGCAGCGGCGAGCTGTTGCAGCCAAGCCGACTCTGCAAACGCGATCACCCAGGGCTGCACATCGAGCGCGGGCATCGGCAGCGCGATGCCATTGCCCTGACCCTCGATGCAGCCCAAGCGCAGCAGCGCACGGGCATGGGCGATCGATTCCACGCCCTCGGCCACCACACTGCATTCAAACGTGCGCGCCAGGCCGATCACGCCTTCCACCAGCGCGCTGTCCTGTGCATCGATCAGCATGTGCTGGACGAAGGACCGATCGATCTTCAGCACGTCCACCGGCAGCCGTTTCAAATAGGTGAGGGTGGAATAGCCGGTGCCGAAGTCGTCCAGCGCAAAACTGATGCCGGACGCACGGCAGCGCTGGATCAAGGCATGGGTGGCCTCGATGTCGGCCAGCGCGGCCGATTCCAGCACTTCCAGCGTCAGGTGCTTGGCCACCGGTTCGCCGTGACGGGCCAGCAACTCGCGCAAGCGCTGGGTGAAGTCGGGCATCTGCAGTTGGCGAGCGGTCACATTGACGCTGATATTCAGCTGCAGCCCGGCGCTGAGCCAGCGCGCGCTTTGCTTCAGTGCCTGGTCCAGCACCCAGTCGCCCACTTGCACGCCCAGGCCGGTCGGCTCGATCAGCGGCAAAAAGTGCGCCGGTGCCAACAAACCGCGCACTGGATGCTGCCAGCGCAGCAAGGCCTCCATGCCCAGCACCTGCGCGGTCTGCATATTGATCTTCGGTTGGTAGTGCAGCCGCAGCTCACCGGTATCCAGCGCCTGCTGTATGCGTGCCAGGGCGATCAGGCTGGCTTCGTCGCGCAAGCGTTGTGCGGTGTCAAAAAATTGAAAACTGTTGCGGCCGGTATGTTTGACGCCGTACAGCGCATGGCCGGCATGGCGCAGCAGCGTTTCGGCGTCGGAGTTGTCTTGCGGAAACAAAGTGGCCCCGATGCTGGCGGTGATCTCCAGCAGCGGGGTTTCCGGGTCGGCCTGCGCCGGCGCAGTTCGAGTTGAATACGGTTCGCTGAGTACTTTCAACAAGCGCTCGACGGCCAACTGCGCTTCCTCGGCGTCGTTGCTCCGCAGCAGCAGGGCAAATTCGTCGCCACTCAAACGGGCCACAGCGTCTGACCATTGCGGCGCACTGCGCAAGGCCGCTTGCAGGCGTTCGGCCACTTGCTGCAGCAGCGTGTCGGCAACGGCCGCGCCGTATTGCGTGTTGACCCGTTTGAAATGGTCGAGGTCAATCCGGCAAATGCTCAGCCTGAAACCTTCGCGCTCGGCACTGCTCAAACCTTGGCGCAGCAGCCGCATGAACTCTTCATGGTTGGGCAAGCGGGTCAGGGGGTCGAAACGGGCTTGGCGGTCCAGTTGGACTTGTTGCTCCAGCGTTTGCGTCAGGTCGGACACGCTGACCACTTGGTAGCGCTGCGGCCCATCCGGTTCGGGGATGCTGGAGACGGTCAGTTGCAAGGTGCAGGGCTGGCCATTCGCCCGCTCGGCCTGCACTTGCGCCCGCCAAAAGCCCTGATCTTGCAGCTGCAAGCGCAATTGCTCGCGGTTCAGCCCGGAGCGGTGCAGGCTCTGCGCTTGCAGGGGTGTCGCCAACTCGCCGATCAAGGCCTCGCGCGGCACGCCCATGATGCGGCAATAGCTCGGGTTGGCGTCCAGAATCCGCTGCTCGGTGTCGGTCACCAGCAAGCCCTCATGCAGATGCTGGAACAGGCTCACGCTCATCCGTTGGCGCTCCTCGGCGATG
>CANFYD010000439.1 GCA_947450745.1 Burkholderiales bacterium | reverse complement strand
GGGCCCGCGTTGTAGGCTGCCGCCGCCATCGCCATCGAGCCGCCAAAGTCGTCCAGCACCAGCTTCAGGTAGCTGGTGCCGATCTTGATATTGAACTCGCGGTCGGTCATGTATTCGGGGCGGAAGTCGAGGCCGATCTTCTTGGCCGTCCAGCGCGCCGTCGCCGGCATCACTTGCATCAGGCCGGAGGCCCCCACGTTCGAGCGGGCGTCCATCACAAAGCGCGATTCCTGGCGGATCAGGCCGTAGACATAGGCCGGGTCGACGCCGATTTCGCGTGTCTTGGCCATCAGCTCCTTGCGATAAGGCATCGGGAAGCGCTGGCTCAGGTCGATCTCGGTGCGGGTGCGGTCGCTGGAGTTGATGCAGCGGTCCCAGATTTCGCGCTCGCACGCTTCTTGTGCGGCGGCGCGCAGTTCGCGGTCACCCATGCCGCGCAGGCTGAAGTTCCATTCCCGCACGCCTTCGCTGCGCAGCCCGGCCGACAGCAGCAGCAAGGCGCTGCTCAAACCGGCGTGGGACTGCGCTTGCGTGCGCTCGGCGGCGGTCAGCGCGGTGGGTGGGCCGGGCAAAGGCGGGCTCTGGCCCAGCTCTTCGGCGGCCAGATGGCCATAAAAGGTCAGCGGCGAGGCCAAGTTCTGCAGCAAGCCACGCGCCTCGCTGCGCTGCACTTCACCGGCCGGCCCGGTCGCCGCCGTCGCCAGCAGGCCGCGAGCGCGCCAGTATTGCCACGAGGCATCGCGCTGCTCGGGGGCGCTCATCAAGTCCAGCGCGCGCTGCATTTGCGACCAGCGGGCGCTGCGCAAGGCGGCGCGGGCGGCCCAGGCCAGCGTCTCGTCGCTCCATTCGGGGCTTTGCGCGGCCTTGCCATGCAGCTTCAGCGCACGCTCGAAATAGTCGTTCGCTTCAGGTTGCAGCTTGAAGGCCGCTTGCCGGCCGACCTGCGCCCACGCCCAGGCGGCCAGATCCTTGGGCAAATCGCGCTCCCAGCGGCTGCTCAGCAGTTCGGCTGCTTGCGCCGGGTCGCTGGCAGCCACCCGCATCAGCGCCAGCGTGGCCAGCTCGGTGTGGGTGCGCGCGCCGCCCTTGGCCTTGCGGCCGAGGTAGCGCCCGGCGTTGTCCTGCAGTTCAGCCAAGCTCAGCTCGACCGGCTTGCCCAGCAGCGCGCCGGCCTGCTTGACGGCGCGCGGCCTGGCCGCTTCGAGCGACAGGCGGATCTTCAGCCAGACATCGGCCTCGCTCAACTGCTTGGCCTCGAACAGCGTGCTGGCCAGCAACTGGCAGCCGTCATCGCCGTCGCGCTGCGCCAGCCAAGCGCTGCGGGCCGCGTCGCGCACATTGCGGCCGGCCAGATGCTCGGTCAGCAGGCCGTAACAGGCCACATCGCGGTCGTCGCGCATTTGAAAACGCGGGTAATCGACGGCAAAGTTCTTCCAGTCACGCCGCCGACCCAGCTCCAGCAGCCAGTCATTGCGCAGCCTGTCCTCGACATAGCTGCCCGGCCAGCGGGCGTAAAAAGCATTCACCTCGCTCTGGTTGACCTCGCTCAAGCGCAGGCCCAAGTCCCAGTAGTCGATCCAGGGTGCCAGCGGGTAGCGCTGGGCTTGGGCGGTAGCGTTGGCGGCGGCCAGACGTTTGCGGTCTTTCAGGCGCAGTGCCTCGCTGGCTTCGTTGACCAGAGCCGCGTCGACCGGCGGGGTGAACTGGGCGCGGCAGGGCAGCGCCGCCGTGAGGCCCAGCGCCAAGGTCAGGGCGACCAGGCCGCTGCGGCCGACGCGCGTGAGCTTGTTGCTCTGGCCAGGCCGGCTAAGCTGAGTCGGCCGGCTTGTTGCTGCTTCATATACTGGCAAAACTATCTTCTTTCTCATGGGTGGCCACCTTGTCCGATCCTGCTTCAACTTTCCAATTGCCCCATGAACGCCCGACCTTGCGGGCGCATTTGCTGGCCTCGCGGGCCGCTTGGGTCAATACGCCCGCCGCACATGCGGCTGCGGACGCCCTGGGTCAACATCTGCACGCCGTGCTGGCGCAAATCGAGCCGCAGTGTCTGGGCCTGTTCTGGCCGCTTGAGGGTGAATTTAACGCAGCCGCCCAGTTGCGGGTGCACAAGGCCCGAGAAGCCGAGCGAGAAGCACCTGAAATTGACGACGATATGGACGACGATATGGACGACGACATGCCCGCCGACCGCCCCATCCAATGGGCGCTGCCGTTCGCCTACCAATCCCCCCGCCGGATGGACTATCGCCGCTGGGACGGCGCGGCACCGACGCTGCGGGACGAATGCGGCATTGCCAGCAGCAGCGGTGCGGTGGTGGTGCCCGATGTGGTGCTGGTGCCCTGCGTCGGTTTTACCCGTGAGGGCTATCGCCTCGGCTACGGCGGCGGCTATTTCGACCGCTGGCTAGCCGCACACCCGGGCGTCATCAGCATCGGCCTGGCCTGGAGCCTGAGCGAAACCCATTTCGCGCCTGAGGCCCACGACCAGCCGCTGACCATGGTGCTGACCGAGCGGGAAGTGATCGCACCGTGACTTGCGCAGGCAGCTTATGCGGCGTCGCGTAACAACACCGCTTGGCTGTAGCGTAAAAACTCATCCAAGTGGTCGGTGATGATGCTGACCGTGATCGGCAGTTGCAGCGCTTGATAGTCGTGCACGGCAATATTGTGAAACCCCACCATGCGCTTCAGGCTGTCGGCCAGTGCAGTGTCGATCCAGCCGCCGGCCGCCAGCAGGGCGAACACATCGCGTGCGCTTTGCGGAACCCTAGTGTCGCGTCCAGCGCCATCTGCCGCCGTCCACTTGCCCTCGCCGCGCATTGCGTTGTTGCAAGCCTTGCCCATGCCACTGGGCATGGGCCGCAACTCGCGCCTAGCCCTGCACGCCGATGGCGGCGCGTCCATGCGACATCTGACGCTTGACGCGACACTGGCTTTTCGCGCCGGATCAGATGCTGCCCCATGTCCAACGCCGCTTCGCAGGCGCGCTGGATGTTGAGGATGGCCGCATCCTGCCGGGTGTAATTGGTCGCAAACGTCTGCGGGTTGCTTGCGTACTCTTCCCGCGCCCGCGCCACACAGCGTTCAATGGACGCGGCTTTGTTGATCAGCACGTCATCGGCCATAAACCGTTCCCCTTGTTTGAATGTCGTCCAACAAGCCCGCACGCGCCGTGTCCAGCGCTGTTTTTTCACTCAGCACGGCCGCTTCGAACAGTGCCGCTTGTGCATCGCGAGCCCACCAACGCTCACCGGTGGTGATGATCTGATGTTGCATCACGGTGCTGGCGGCGCGGAAATCGAGCAAATCGACGGGGCAGCCGGCGATGTCCTCCACATCACCCGCCAGCGTCCAGAGCGCCAGCGGCTCCGCATAACCGGCGACCAGCACCGCCAAATCCAAGTCGCTGTCCGGCCCGGCTGTGCCTTGGATGCGGCTGCCAAAGGCATAAATGCCGAGCAGATCGGGAAGACGGTTCTGCAGGAGTTGCACGATGGTGTCGCGGTTCACGCCGTCGTCCTTCACTCGTTCACCCCAACGTCATGCCCAAGCAGCCGGGAACTCATTGCTTCAGTTCGGTTCATGCGCCAACTCCTATGCACAGATTCGGACATTGTCGTCCGCGCATTGCAAACAGCTCGTGCGCTGTCACGGCGGTGAATCGGCCGGGCTCGCCTCGCCAATGTCCACCCGCGACTGCGCCGCTTGCTCCAGCAGCCAGGCGCTGAACAGCATCACTTCGGGGCGGTTGCGGCTGTCGCGGGACTGCAGCAGCCAGTAGGCATAGGGGCTGCTGATGCGGCCGGCGGGGCCGAACGGTTCGATCAGGTCGCCGCGCTGCAGCTGTTCGCTGACCAGGGCCAACCGGGCCAGTGCCACCGCTTGGCCGGCCAGCGCGGCCTGAATCTGTTGATAGGTGAAGTTGAGATAGAGCCAGCGCCTGGGCTGCAGGGCGGCCAGGCCTTGCT
>CANFYD010000438.1 GCA_947450745.1 Burkholderiales bacterium | reverse complement strand
CTACAGGACGACGGCGCAACCCTATTTCTTCTCTCAGCAGTCGGCGTATGCCACGCTGGACCTCTCATTGCTTTGGGCTTCGCCCGACAGCAAGTACACCGTACGTGGCTTCGTCAACAACGCGACCAATAAGGCGGTGATGACCAGCGGGAACGTCTTCAGTCTTGGCCGCGCGATGGCGGACTTCTCGAGCCCGCGCTATTACGGCGTGCGGGCGGCATACAACTTCTGACGCTCGCGCTTGAACTTCCCTGCCTGCAGTCGAGGGCCAGCATCGGGCTGGCAGTGTGGGCCGGGCACAATCCAATTCCAATGGCTAAACCACTTGAATCTATTCTGCTCGAGGCCTATCGCTTGCAAACCCAGGGCAAGTCTGCAGAGGCCGAGCGGGGCTATCGACAGGTGCTGGCCGTTGACGCGCGCAATGTTCATGCCTTGAATCTGCAAGCCATCATTTGCTTGGAGAGCGAACGTCCGGATGAGGCCGTGGCACTGATCGAGCGCGCGCTGCTGCTGGACGCAAGCGACGCCGAGCCGCATGCCAACCTGGGGCTGGCTTTGCGTGCGGTTGGTCGCTTGGATGAGGCATCGGCGGCATTGCAGCGCTCGCTGCGGATCAACCCGCGCAACCCGGCGGCCTTGAACAACCTGGGCAACCTGCTGGCGGAGTTGCAACGCGGCGATGAGGCGGTGCAGTGCTTTCGTGCGGCCTTGCGCTTGGATGCGGCTCATGTGGGTGCTCTGATCAACCTGTCCGCTGCCTTGCTGGCCAAGGAGCAAACAGAGGGCGCGCTGGCGGCAGCTGCACAAGCTGTCAAGCTGGAACCGCTCGCCGCGACCACGCACAACGCGCTCGGCGATGTGCTGTTGAAGCTGACTCGCTACGACGCCGCTGCCGAGTGTTTCAGGCTGGCGCTGCGCCGTGATGCCGACAATCTGGATGCCCGCATGGGCCTGTCCGCTGCGCTGAAGGAGTTGGGCGATATCGACCTGGCTGAAGCGCTGCTGCGTGAAGTGGTGGCGCGCCAGAGCGACCACGCCGAAGCGTTCAACAGCCTGGGCGTGCTGTTGGAGCAACGGGGTGATTCCGGCGGTGCTGCGGCGGCTTTCCGGGCGGCGATCGCTGCCAACCCGCGCTTTGCCAACGCCTACTACCAACGAGCTCAACTGAAGGGCGCACGCCTGCGCGACGACGAAATTGCCGCCACCCAAGCCTTTCACGACGAGCCCGATCTGCACGATGAACTGCGCTCGCCGCTGGCCTTCGCGTTGGCCTGCATCCACGAACGCGCGGGCGACCTCGCCGCCTCCTTTCACTTTTTGGCGGCGGGCCAAGCCATCAAAGCCCGCGCCCAACCGTATGACGATGCCAAGGTGGCCGACTACCACCGCCGCATCAAGCAGGCCATGCCTGTGGCCTGGGCACCTGCCGTGCGGGTCGCGGTAACCCAAGCACCGCAGCCTGTTTTCGTGCTGGGCATGCCGCGCTCCGGTACCAGCCTGACCGAGCAGATTCTCAGCAGCCACCCGCAAGTGGCTGGGGCTGGCGAGCTCAGCTTGATGGAAGACACCTTGACGGAAGCGACGCGGCTGACCGGGCGACCCTTCCCGGAATGTGTGCCGCTGTTGTCGGCCACCCAACTCGACGAACTCGGCCGCTACTACCGTGACCGGCTGCTTGGGCGTGCGCAAGGCGAGCGGTATGTGGTCGACAAGACGCCAATGAACTTCCAGTATGTGGGTTTCATCACGGCCATACTGCCGGGCGCTTGCATCATTCATTGCCGTCGCGATGCGATGGACAACTGCCTTTCGATCTTCAAGCTGCCCTTCGAAGCCGCCCATACCTATGCCCACGACTTGCAGGCACTGGGCCACTACTACCGGCGCTACAGCGATTTGATGACTCATTGGGAGCGCGTGGTGGGCAGCCGCATGATCTCGCTGCACTACGAAGATCTGGTGGCTGAATTGCCCGAGCAGACGGCTCGACTGGTGCAATTCCTGGAGCTCACGCCAGACGCCAGGATGTTGGAATTTCACAAGACCGAGCGCTTGGTCAAGACGCCAAGTGCCAGCCAAGTGCGGCGGCCGATCTACGCTGATTCAGTGCAGGTGTGGCGACGCTATGGCGAGGCTTTACGACCGCTGTCCGATGCGCTCGGGCGCAGTTGGACGTAAGCACTCTGAGGACATTGCTGCTCAATTGCGGCAAAAGGCCAATATCGCCCCGTTGATTCCTGCGCAGACTCCCAAGGTCAAGCGGGTCAGCAAAATAGTGCGAGCGTGCGCTGACCGAGCAGCTCCAGCCCCGCCACCGAGCCGGGCGGCGACCACCCCGGTGCCACCTGAAATCCATGTGTGTTGCCTGCGTAGCGCCACAACTCGGCGCTGCCGCCTGCCGTATTGACGCCATTTGCCAGCCGCTCATTCCAAGCCGGCGGTGAGTAGTGATCCATGTCGGAATAGTGCAGTTGCAGAGGCACGCCGATCAGCTGCGGATGCTTGATGGCGTCGATGGCAGCCATGGCCTTGTCGACCGGATGCCTCAGCGGATCGGCCTCTGCTTGGTCGCTCACTTGGCGGCGCACGGTGTCGTACATCTGCTGCTGGCGGCGCTGCTGTCCTTGCTGGATCGTGCCGGTATACATCGCCGGCTTCCACCAGTGGGGCATCACCTGCAGGAAGCGTGGGTCGCCCAGTGCAGCGGCGCTGGCTTCCATCGCCCCGTAATACTGGCCCTGCTCGATGCGGCCTTCAAAGCAGCCAGCCCAGATCGACGCCGCTGCGAACTTCAGCGGCAGCCGTGGGCTGCTGGACACAGCCAATGCTGTCAGCGCCGCATCGCCTCCCTGCGAGTGGCCGGTGAGGTAGAGGCGTCGACTGTCGATCTTCAGGCCGGGCCTAGCGTCGTCAAGCGTCGCCAGCGCCTGCAGCGCATGCAGTACATCGACGGCGTAGAAAATCGGGGTCAGGTAGCTGCCGTTGTCGTAAGCCTTCAGCCATTCCAGGCCCGCCGCCGGAACATCGTTGAAGCGGCCATGGCCGCGCAAGCCCGGTATCACAACGAGATAGCCCGCCTGCGCAAAGCCGGCCAACAAGGACGCTACCGAATCGGTGCTGCCCTGGCCGAAGCGGTAGCCCGGTGCGCCTTGTTCGCCCACCCAACCGTGCGTGTGGATGATGACGGGCCAACCGGCGGGCGGGCGAGCAAGAGCCGGCGGCGGCACGATAAGGCGGGCGTAGACGCGCAAGCCGTCGGAGCGGTAGGACGCGATCACGCCATCATCGGTGCTGGCAACGAGCTGGAAGCGCGCGTCGTAGTCGCGCTGCCTCAAGGACGCCAAGCTCAGGCGGGCCAGCGAATCGAGCCCCAGCTTCGCTATCTTGTCCGCGTCCGCGTCCACCTCAGAGCCATGCGCGCCAGCACCTGCCCCAGCAGTGGCCGCCCAGGTCGCCAGGGTTTGCAACACACGCCGGCGGGTCATATCGGCAATTCGCAAGGACGGGTCGGACGGCATGCGTATCAATAGCTGAGTTCAGGGTTGCCGCCACGGGCGGCTTGGCGCAGCGCTTGCGTGAACAGTCCGGTGGCGACGTTGGCGAAGTAGCGAGCGCCCATCGCGCTGTATAGCGGCTCGTCGGCTGCAGTCAACGCCAGGATGCCTGGGCACTTGCCTCGCTCGGCGACTGCGCGCAGCACCTGTTCGATCGCGCGTTGCACAGGCTCGTCCTGCCAGCGGTTCTCGTGCCCCATGGTGTGGGCCAAGTCGTTCGGGCCGACGAAGACCGCGTCCACGCCGGGGACTGCCGCGATGGCGCTTGCATTGGCCACGCCCAGCGGGGTTTCTATCATCACCACCAGAGCCAGTGACTCATTGCTGCGCTGCGTGTGAGCCGTGCCGCCAAACGCGCCGTATCCCGCTGCGCGCGGGCTGAAGGCGCTGCCCCGCTGCCCACCGCCGCCGCCCGGCAGCGGG
>CANFYD010000437.1 GCA_947450745.1 Burkholderiales bacterium | reverse complement strand
GCACCGCCGGCTCCATGCCGAGCTTCCACGGGTCGGTGTTGCGTCCGGCCAGCCAACGCTCGGCCGGCGGGTTGGCATGCAGCACCTCGTGGCCGGGGATGGCGGTGACCACCAGCGCAATCGGCGTGGCCTGCACCAGCTCGCGCTGCGCGTCGGCCGCGCGGGCGTTGGCGGCCAGCTCTTTTTGCGTCTCGCGTTCGTGGCCGAGTTGGTCCAGCATGTCGTTGAAGGCGGCGATCACGCGCGCCGTCTCGTCGCTGCCCTGGCCCTGCGCCCGCAACTGCGCATTGCCGCCCAGGCTGACCTCCTCCGCCACCGCCGCCAGATGCCGCAACGGCCGGGCAATCGAGCGGGCCACCAGCGTCACCACCGCCAGAATGGCCAGCAGCAGCGCCAGCGCCGTGCCCAGATGCAGGCCCATGCGCCGGTAGCTGGCCTCGATGCGGGCTTGCAGCAACTGGTCCAGGCGGGTGCCGGCGGTGACCCAGGCCTGGCCAACCTCCAGCAATAGCGCCCGCTCGGCCGCCGCCGCCGCCGCATAGGCCCGCGCCGATGCTGATGCCGAAGCCTTGCTGCCGAGCGCCGTCGCTGCCAGGGCCGCATTTTGAAAAGTGTCGATCGCGCCCAGCAGCGCCAGCTCGCGTGGCTTGAGCGCCTCGCGCAACGCCAGATCACCAGCGGCATAAGCCTCTGCATGGTCACGGGCAATCGCCTTGGCGCTGGCAGCCAAGCGCCCTTCCAGCACGGCGAAATGAGCGCGCAGCTCGGCGGAAGGTGGGCCGCCGCGCTGGCTTTGCTCCAGCCGCAAGCGCAGGCCATGCGCCACTTCAAGCAACTCGGGATAGCGCGAAACGACCAAGGACATCGTGTAGTAGCTGTCCAGATCGGGGTCAAGAATCAGGTTGGACTGGTTGCCCACCCGGGTCAGCAGCAGCGTGCCCGACTCCAGCGCCTGGGCGACTTGTGCCACCCGAGCCGTGGCGGCCAGCGACGAATCAAGCGCCGAGGGCAGCTCCACGTTCACGGCCAGCGCGGCCCGCAACGCCTCGTTCAGGGCGGCCGACTTGAAGCCCTCACCCAGGGCAGACTCGGCCGCAGCCAGCGTCACGAGGTGCGTCGGCAAGGCCGCACGCCGCGCCTCCACCCCGGCCCCCAGCAACGCCACATCGGTCAGCGCGGCGCGCACATCGGCGATATAGGCATTGCCACGCAATTCCTTGCGGGCAAAGTCGATGGCAATGAACTTTTCGTTGATCAGGATGCCGCTGACAAAAATCACGGCAGTCAGGTCCAGCAGATAGATCAGCATCAGCTTGCGCCCGACGCTCAAGCGCCCCAACAAACGGCCTAGCCAACGTCTGGGCAAACGATGAAAAAAGACAAACGGCATCGGGACGATCGTGGCGTGAAGGGTGAGCGGGGCTGGCCCCAGGGTGGTGTGCGGTTCGCTCAAGGCAAACCGCTGACGGCCGAGTGTAGGGTCATGGCCAGCGCGCGATCGGATCGCTGATGCCGCGTTCCGGTCACTGTTCCGTTCGCCGGTCGCATCGCTGTTCCTGTCCCAGCGAGATGCTCAACTACAATTCAATGTTCATCGAATTATAAAATCGACCTGCCTTCGGGCGGTCACAGCAGAGAGAGCCCACACCATGGATGAAGCAAGCGCAGTGAGCGCGCTGGGTGCGCTGGCCCAAAGCATGCGTTTGCGTGTCTTTCGGGCCTTGATCGGTGCCGGCCCGGCCGGCCTGACTCCCGGCGCGCTGGCAGCCACGCTGGACGTGGCCGCGTCCACCCTGTCCTTCCACTTGAAGGAGTTGACCCACGCCGGCCTGGTCACGCAGGAGCGCGACGGCAGGAACCTGATTTATCGCCCGGCGATCGCACAAATGAATGAGTTGCTGGCCTACCTGACCGCCCACTGCTGCGAGGGCGCGGCTTGCGGGTTGGGCCAGGAGGGCAGCGACAGCAGCAAGAACAACAGCAACAGCAGCACCGATTGCACAAGCTGCTGAAGCTTGACCCGCCCCTCCATTCAACCGATCAAAAAGCCCGACATGCCTGAGCTCAAGCACCCGCTGCCCCATCACGATCTACCCAACATCGACCCCTCATTGTTCCAGCTGCCCAGCAACGCCCGGCTCGCTGCGGCGGGCAACTCGACCCATGCACCGCGCATCCTGCTGCTGTATGGCTCACTGCGCGAGCGCAGCTACAGCAAGCTGTTGACGCTGGAAGCCGCACGGCTGCTGCACAGCATGGGCGCCGAGGTGCGCGTGTTCGACCCGGCCGGCCTGCCCCTGCCCGACGCCGCGCCCGACAGCCACCCCAAAGTGGCCGAGCTGCGCGCAGCCGCCGTCTGGGCCGAGGGCATGGTCTGGACGTCGCCGGAGCGGCACGGGGCGATGACCGGCATCATGAAGGCGCAGCTCGACTGGATTCCGCTCAGCGTCGGTGCGGTCCGGCCGACCCAGGGCAAGACGCTGGCGGTGATGGAGGTGTCGGGCGGCTCGCAATCGTTCAATGCCGTCAACCAGTTGCGCCTGCTGGGCCGCTGGATGCGCATGATCACCATCCCCAACCAGTCCTCGGTGGCCAAGGCCTTCCTGGAGTTCGACGAGGCCGGCCGCATGCTGCCGTCCAGCTATTACGACCGCGTCGTCGATGTGATGGAAGAGCTGCTCAAGTTCACGCTGCTGACTCGCGACGTGGCCCCTTATCTGGTCGACCGTTACAGCGAACGCCGCGAGAGCGCCGAAGCACTGAGCCAGCGGGTCAATCAGCGCGCCATCTAGCTTTGGTCACGGCTTTGGCCCTCATGAGAAACAAATGCCGGGCCGCCCCAAGTGTTTCTCCTCCCCCTCGGGGGGCCTGACGCGAAGCGGCGGGTCTGGGGGCGCTCTCAAGAACCAAAACATACACGCCGATTCCGGCGACGTAGGGCGGGTCAAGACCCGCGGGCTCTATTGGCATTGGCAGCGAAGTGCCGACATGAGCCGTCTTGGCGTAACACGGGCGCTACAGTCGGCCAGACGCGGGTCGCGACCCGCCCTACCAATGCCGGGTCAACAAGTACCCAGGCGGCGAGCACACCGTTTCTCCGCCAACGCCGGGCACCGCCAGAGGCCTGAATTGCTTTTACCGAGGCCCACGGCGGCGCGCCAGCAGCCCTTCCATGCTGACGAAAAACGTCGGCGTGATGTAGAGCGTCAGCAGTTGCGAGAACACCAGGCCGCCGACCACTGCGATGCCCAGCGGCTGGCGTGATTCAGCGCCGGCACCGATGCCCAGGGCAATCGGCAGCGTGCCCAGCAGGGCCGCCAGCGTCGTCATCATGATCGGCCGAAAGCGCGTCACGCTGGCTTCCAGCATCGCTTCTTGCGCGGTGATGGGGCTGACTTTTCCGTCCGGGCCAGCTGGTGGGCTGCGCATCAGCTCCAGCGCAAAGTCCACCATCATGATGCCGTTCTTCTTGACCAGCCCGACCAGCAGGATCAGGCCGACAAAGCTGAACAGGTTCAGCTCTTGCCTGAACATCCACAGCATCAGCAGCGCGCCAAAACCGGCCAGCGGCAAGGACGTGAGGATGGTGACCGGATGGATGAAGTGCTCATACAGCACCGCCAGAATCATGTAGATCAGCACCACCGTCACCAGCAACAGCACCGGCAAGTCGCGCAGCGACGCCTCGAAGGCCTGCGCCGAGCCGGCAAAGTGGCCGGACACCTGCCCGCCCGATCCACCCAAATGGGTCGCTGCCGCCGTATTGACCGCCTGCGTGGCTTCGCCCAGTGCCACACCGGGGGCGAGGTTGAAAGACAGCGTGACCGCCGGCAGGCTGCCGTAATGGTTGATGGCCACCGGCCCGACATCGCTGCGAATGTCGGCCACCGCGCTGAGCGGCACCATGCCGGCGCTGCCGCTCAGGAACAAGCTGCCGAGCGCGTTGATGTCGGCCTGATAGCGCTGATCCACCTCCATGAT
>CANFYD010000436.1 GCA_947450745.1 Burkholderiales bacterium | reverse complement strand
ATCACGGGGTCAGTGTTGTTCTGACTCAGACAGCCAAGCGCTTGCGGCCTTTGGCGCGGCGCGCAGCGATGACGGCACGGCCGCCACGGGTCTTCATGCGAACCAGAAAGCCGTGGGTACGGGCGCGACGGGTCTTGGATGCTTGGTAAGTACGTTTCATGATGGGGGCCTCTTGAGAAGGACTTGGAAGGTCTAAGAGCGTCAAAGCGACGCTTTAGCGGGTGTTGGCCTACAGCCGCAGTGCAAATTGCACTCGAATCGCCGGAACGAAGCCTAACTCGCAGTGTGACCTGCGTCGTTACAACCACGAACCAGCGGCCGCTGATCTGTGCCGCGCCGGGGCGCCGCTATTGCGTTCGAAGCGCTGACAAAGCGTTGAAGAAGATCAACCCGCAATCACTTGCGTGATCCCTAAGCGCTGCCCCATGCCTTGCCCGCGCCGCGTGGATAGCTGCCTTGCCCCTGTTCAACCCCACCTGCTTCTTCTGCTTTGATGGCGCTACTCAGTGTCAAAGAACCTATTCCGCTTTATCCAGCGTCCGGAAAACCCGCGATTACACCAGCGATTTCAGTACCAGTCAATCCCTGAGCGCCGTTAAAAGCGTCACACAGCATGGCGATAGCCCGGCGAAATCTGTGGATAACTTTGGGCCAAGTGAGGCGAACCCGTACAATCCGGCCGCTCTAGAACAAGTTTTCCACAATGAGCGCAGAGCTGATGGGCGCAACAATGATTGGCGCAATGATGATGGGCGCAACAAGATGAGCGCGAAACAATGAGCGCCGACGAATTTGGTGCCGATGGGTTGGGCGACGACGGGTTTGGTGCCGACCTCTGGCAGCGCGGCTGTGAACGACTCGCTACCGAGCTGCCCGAACAACAATTCAACACCTGGATTCGACCCCTGCCTCCAGCCGTCGTGGCTGAAGTGGGCGGGGTCGGCGACAGCCCGCACAGCCTGCTTTTCTCGCTGCGCGTGCCCAACCGCTTCAAACTCGATTGGATTCGCAACCAATACGCGGGCCGTATCGAAGCGATCCTCTCGGAAATGGCGGGCATGCCGGCCAAGCTGGAGCTGGCTTTGGCGAGTCGCGAGCCCGCAGCGCGGGCGGCGGCCGCAGCACCGGCGCAACAGGCCATCTCGGTCGGCCAAGTGCTGCACAACGGCTTGCGCCCGGTGATACCGGCGGCGGCAGAAGCGAATCCGCAAGCTGGCCCATCAAGTGCACAAACTGCGGCGCAAGCCTACGGTCAGCCCGGCCAAAACGGCCAACAACAGCCGCAGCCCGCGCAAAGCCAGCAATACGCCCCGCCGATCGCCAATCGCAGCCGCATCAACACCGCGCTGACTTTTGACAACCTGGTGCCCGGTCGAGCCAACCAGATGGCGCGCACGGCCGCCTTGCATGTGGCCGGCGCGCCGGGCCAGATGTACAACCCGCTGTTCATTTACGGCGGCGTGGGCTTGGGTAAAACGCATTTGGTGCATGCGGTAGGCAACGCCTTGCTGAAGGACAAGCCGGATGCACGCGTGCTCTATTTGCATGCCGAGCAGTTCATCTCCGACGTGGTGAAGAACTACCAGCGCAAGACCTTTGATGAGCTGAAGGCCAAATATCACTCGCTCGACCTGCTGCTGATCGATGACGTGCAGTTTTTTGCCGGCAAGGAGCGCACGCAAGAAGAGTTCTTCAACGCCTTCGAAGCGCTGCTGACGAAACGCGCCCACATCATCATGACCAGCGACACCTATCCCAAGGGCTTGGCGGACATTGATGAACGCCTGACCAGCCGCTTTGATGCCGGCCTGACGGTGGCCATCGAGCCGCCCGAGCTGGAAATGCGGGTGGCGATTCTGATCAAGAAGGCCGAGGCCGAACAAACGCCGATGCCCGAGGACGTGGCCTTCTTCATCGCCAAAAACGTGCGTGCCAACGTGCGCGAGCTCGAAGGCGCGCTGCGCAAGGTGTTGGCCTATTCGCGCTTCAGCCACAAGGAAATCAACATCCAGCTGGCGCGCGAGGCGCTGAAGGACTTGCTGTCGATCCAGAACCGGCAGATCTCGGTGGAAAACATCCAGAAGACGGTGGCTGATTTCTACAAGATCAAGATCGCCGACATGTACTCGAAGAAACGTCCGGCCTCGATTGCCCGGCCGCGCCAGATCGCCATGTACATCGCCAAGGAATTGACGCAAAAGAGCCTGCCAGAAATTGGTGAGCTGTTCGGCGGCCGCGACCACACGACGGTGCTGCACGCGGTGCGGAAAATCGGCGGCGAACGGCAGAAGAACACCGAACTGAACCAGCAGCTGCATGTGCTGGAGCAGACGCTGAAGGGTTGACACCACGGTGTGCACTGTTTGAATTCCGGCCGCAGGGCCAAGATTGACCCGCAATTGGGTCAAAATGCGCGTTGCTGCCGCACCAGCGTCAGCGCCGTCAGAACAAGCTGAAAGAGGTTCACATGATTGTGTTGAAAGCCACCCAGGACAAGGTGTTGAGCGCATTGCAGGCAGTTGCCGGCATTGTTGAGCGGCGCCACACGCTGCCTATCCTGGCCAATGTGCTGATACGCAAGCAGGGCGGCGCGCTGGAGCTGACCACCAGCGACCTGGAAATCCAGGTGCGCACCAGCGCCGAGCTGGGCGGTGACGAAGGCGACTTCACCACCACCGTGGGCGCGCGCAAGCTGATCGACATCCTGCGCTCGATGCCCGCCGACCAGACCGTCTCGCTGACGGCCAACGGCTCCAAGCTGACGCTGCAGGGCGGCAAAAGCCGCTTCACCTTGCAGACGCTGCCGGCCGACGACTTCCCGCTGGTGCAAGAAGCAGCCGACTTCGGCCCCGTCTTCAGCGTGCCGCAGAAGACGCTGAAGAACCTGATCAACCAAGTGCACTTCGCGATGGCGGTGCACGACATCCGCTACTACCTGAACGGCATTCTGTTCGTGGCCGAAGGCAAGACGCTGACGCTGGTGGCCACCGACGGCCACCGCTTGGCGCTGGCTCAGGCGACGCTGGAAACCGACAGCCCGAAGCAAGAAGTGATCTTGCCGCGCAAAACCGTGCTGGAGCTGATGCGCTTGCTGAAAGATGGCAAGACAGACAGCAAATCAGACGATAAAACGACCGCCGAAGAGGCCCCGATCGAAATGCGCTTCGCCGGCAACCAGGCCAAGTTCACCTTCTCCGGCATGGAGTTCGTGACCAAGCTGGTCGAGGGCAAGTTCCCCGATTACAACCGCGTCATCCCGAAGAGCCACAAGTTCAACGTGACGCTGGGCCGCACGCAGTTGCTGGCCTCGCTGCAACGCGCCGCCATCCTGACCAGCGAGAAGTTCAAGGCCGTGCGCCTGTCCTTCGAGCCGGGTCTGCTGTCGATTGTGTCCAGCAACGCCGAACAGGAAGATGCGCGTGAAGAGATCGAGATCGACTACGCCGGCGACCTGATCGAAACCGGCTTCAACGTCACTTACCTGATGGATGTGCTGTCCAACATGACGCAAGACATGGTCAGCATCGACCTGAACGACAGCTCGGCCAGCGCGCTGATCACCATCCCGGAACAGGTCGGCTTCAAGTACGTCGTGATGCCCATGCGGATCTGATGCTTTGCTGAGTTGCCAGAACTTTTGAAATACAGCGGGCCCGGGGTTTTACAGACCGAGCCCGCTTCTGCACTTTTAAGGGGCGGCAAGTGCGCCCCCC
Organism: Burkholderiales bacterium; assembly: GCA_947450745.1. Lineage (GTDB taxonomy): Bacteria > Pseudomonadota > Gammaproteobacteria > Burkholderiales > Burkholderiaceae_C > Paucibacter_A. The sequence continues at coordinate 270 of CANFYD010000436.1, read as the reverse complement.
GAGATAGAGAGATCGCCAGATGACAGACGCCGTGAATCCCGAATCCAAGCCTGCAGCCACGCCCGAGGGGCAGGTCGAAGTCGCTACCGAGTTGAACGCCGAAGGCCTGACCGACAAGCAATCGGCCGCCGCCGCTGCCGAAGGTGCCGATTACGGTGCCGACCAGATCCAGATCCTGGAAGGGCTGGAGGCCGTGCGCAAGCGCCCCGGCATGTACATCGGCGACACCTCGGACGGCACCGGCCTGCACCACCTGGTGTTCGAGGTGGT
>CANFYD010000435.1 GCA_947450745.1 Burkholderiales bacterium | reverse complement strand
TCGGCCTCGGAGATCGCCCCGACGGCCATCGTGGCCACGCCGACCCGGTTGCGAATGCTCTCCGAAAACGGGGTTTGCCACATGCGGCCGTAGGTCGGCTTTTCCAGCTTGCTCACCTGCCCGGACGACACATCGATCAAATCGGCCCCGGCCGCTTTGAAGGCCGCCGCCATCTCCACCGCGTCTTCCGGCGTCGTGCCGCCTGCGACCCAGTCGTGGGCCGAGATGCGCACCGACATCGGCTTGTCCTGCGGCCACAGCGCCCGCATGGCGGTAAACACCTCCAGCGGATAGCGCAAACGATTCGCCAACGTGCCGCCGTAGTCGTCGCTGCGTTGATTGGTCAGCGGCGAGATGAAGCTGGAGAGCAAATAGCCGTGCGCGCAGTGCAGCTCCAGCCAATCAAACCCAGCTGCTGCCGCACGCTCGGTGGCGGCGCAAAAGTCGGCCAGCACGGCGTCCATGTCGGCCCGTGTCATCGCCCGCGAATGCTGGCTGACGCCGGACAGATACTGCTGAACGGACGCCGCCAGCAGCGGCCAATTGCCCTGCACCAACGGCTGGTCGATGCCGTCCCAAGCGACGCAAGTCGAGCCCTTGGGCCCGGCGTGGCCGAGCTGCATGGCCACCTTGGCGCTGCTGTTGTGGTGGATGAATTTGACGATGCGCTGCCAGGCAACACCCTGCTCGTCGGTGTACAGCCCCGGGCAGCCGGGCGTGATGCGGGCGTCGGCGGACGGGCAGGTCATTTCGGCAAACACCAGGCCGGCACCGCCCATCGCCCGTGCGCCCAAGTGAGCCAGGTGGTAGTCGCCCGGCACGCCATCGGTGCAGGAATATTGCGCCATCGGCGACACCACGACGCGGTTTTTCAGCGTCAGCCCGCGCAAGCTGAACGGCGTGAACATCGGCGGCACGGCCTGCGCTGGGTTCAAGCCCGACTGCCCGGCCAGCCATTGCTCGAACTCGCGCACATAAGCCGGGTCACGCAAGCGCAGGTTTTCATGCGAGATGCGTTGTGAGCGCGTCAGCAACGAATAGGCGAACTGCTCGGGCGCAAGCCGTGCATGGCGCTCGATGTTCTCGAACCATTCGGTCGAGTTGCGCGCCGCGTTCTGGATGCGCAAAACCTCGACCGAACGGGCCGCCACATAACGCTCCAGCGCAACGTCCAGCTCATTGGCTTGCGCGCCGATCTGCTGCGCCAGGGCAATCGCGTCCTCCAGCGCCAGCTTGGTGCCCGAGCCGATGGAGAAATGCGCCGTGTGCGCCGCGTCGCCCATCAGCACCACCGGCACGCCGCGGCTGTTGCGGTGCACCCACTGCTTGCAGACCACGCGGGGGAAGCGAATCCACTGCGCCGAGCCGCGCAGATGGGTGGCGTTGGAGATCAGTTGGTGGCCGTCCAGCACCTTGGCAAAGAGCTGTTCGCAAAAGGCAATGCCTTCCTCCTTGCTCATCGCTTCGATGCCGGCAGCTTGCCAAACGGCCTCCGGCGCTTCGACGATAAAGGTCGAGGTGTCGGCGTCGAAGCGGTAGGCATGGGCCTGAAACCAACCCCACGGCGTGCGCTGAAAATCAAAAGTGAAGGCCTCGAACAGTTTGTTCGTGCCCAGCCACACAAAGCGGCATTGGCGCAGGTCGATGTCGGGCTGGAAGACCTCGGCATATTTTTGCCGCACCCGGCTGTTCAGGCCGTCGGCGGCAATGATCAGGTCGGCGTCCAGCGCTACGTCGTCCTGCGCATCGCTCTCGAAGCGCAGATCGACGCCAAGCTCCACGCAGCGGGCCTGCAAGATGTTCAGCAGCTTCATCCGGCCGATGCCGCAAAAGCCGTGGCCGCCCGAGCGCATGCTGCGCCCGTCGATGTGGACCTCGATGTCGTCCCAGTGGTTGAACGCTTGCAGGATCTCGGCGGCAGTCTGCGGGTCGGCCGCCTGCATCGCGGCCAGCGTCTGGTCGGAGAACACCACGCCCCAGCCAAAGGTGTCGCCGGGCTTGTTGCGCTCCAGCACCGTGACCTGATGGGCCGGGTTTTGCTGCTTCATCAACAGCGCAAAGTACAAACCGGCAGGGCCGCCGCCGATACAGGTGATTCGCATGTTTCTTGCTCCGAAGACTTGCCGTTCTGCGCTCAACTTTAGGCACGAATAGTTTAGGTGTCAATTACTTTAAAGGCGGTGCTTTCCCTGTGTGGATTTCGCCCATTGCGCACTTCGAACGAATCGCATGGCTGTTGCGACCCTCGTTGCAATTAACCGACACCACTGCAAATTCAGCGCTGCTAAGGTTCGCCCCTGGCCTTGATCGCCACCCGTTGTTGAAAGAAATTCGCTTATGAAAAAGCTCTGGGACATCTCCCCCCTGGTCTCACCGGACTCGCCCATCTACCCGGGCGACGAGCCGTATTCGCTGCGCTGGACGGCCCGGCTGTCCGCCGACTGCCCGGTCAACTTGACCGCGCTGACGATGTCGCCGCACGTCGGCGCGCATGCCGATGCACCGCTGCACTATGCAAACCATGCGGCCAGCGCGGCCGAGGTCGATCTGCACGCTTATCTCGGCCCCTGCCGGGTGATCCACGCGATCGACTGCGGCCCGCTGATCCGCATCGAACACTTGCAACATGCGCTGGATGCCACGGTCAAGCCGCCCGAACGCGTGCTGGTGCGCTGCTGCGCCAAGGCCGACGCGGTCTGGAACCCCGAGTTCACCGCCTATGCGCCGGAGACGGTCGAATGGCTGGCCGGCCGGGGCGTGATCTTGATCGGGCTGGACACGCCGTCCGTGGACCCAGCCACCAGCAAGACGCTGGACAGCCACCAGCAATTGCTGCGCTTGAACTTGCGCGTGCTGGAGAACCTGGTGCTGGACGAGGTGCCTGAGGGCGACTACGAATTGATTGCGCTGCCACTGAAGCTGGCCGGGGCTTGCGCCTCGCCGGTGCGGGCAGTTTTGCGGACTTTATGAGCACCCCCAGACCTGCCGCTTCGCGTCAGGCCCCCCGAGGGGGAGTGGAAACACTTGGGACGGCCCTGCGTTTGTTTCTTATGAAGGAACCCCGATGAAAACAAGACAAGACTATGTGGCGATGGACGCCGCCGACCCGCTGCGCAGCCTGAAAGAGCAGTTCGCCCTGCCCGCCGGCGTGATCTATCTGGACGGCAACTCGCTCGGCGTGCTGCCCAAAAGCACCGCCGCCCGCGTGCAGCAAGTGATCACCGAGGAATGGGGCCAGGACTTGATCAAGAGCTGGAACACCGCCGGCTGGATGGATCTGCCGGGCGGCATCGGCGACAAGATTGGCCGCCTGATCGGGGCCGGCCCCGGCGAAGTGATGGTGGCGGATTCGACCTCGCTGAATCTGTACAAGGTGCTGTCCGCAGCGTTGTCAATGACGACGGCCAATGCGCCGACGCGCAAGGTCATCGTGTCCGAGCGCAGCAACTTCCCCACCGACCTCTACATCGCTGAAAGCCTGGCCCGCCAGCATGGCGCGCGCCTGCAGTTGGTGGACAGCGTGGACGAGATCGCTGGCACGTTGAACGCCGACCTGGCGGTGCTGATGCTGACCGAGGTCAACTACCGCAGCGGCTACAAGCACGATATGCAGGCCGTCACCGCTGCCGCCCATGCCGCTGGGGCGCTGGTGATCTGGGACTTGGCCCATTCGGCCGGCGCGGTTCCGGTTGATCTGAATGCGGCCGATGCCGACTTTGCCATCGGTTGTGGCTACAAATACCTGAACGGCGGGCCTGGCGCGCCGGCCTTCGTCTGGGTCCACCCGCGCCATGTCGACCAATGCGGGCAGCCGCTGGCCGGCTGGATCGGTCACGCCGCGCCGTTCCAGTTCACGCCCGGTTATCAGGCGGCACCGGGCATCAAACGCTACCTCTGCGGCACGCCGGCCATGTTGTCCACCGCCGCGCTGGAATGCGGTGTGGACACCGTGCTGGCCGCTGAAGCGATGGGCGGCATGCCCGCGCTGCGG
>CANFYD010000434.1 GCA_947450745.1 Burkholderiales bacterium | reverse complement strand
GGTTCAACGGGGCTTCTTTGCTGTCAAGTAATAGTAGATTCCGGCCACGGCCAGGCTGAAGAACCAGCCGAAGTCGAACAGGCCGAGCAGCAGCGGCGGCACCGAGGCTGTCGGGATCACGCCCGACACCGCCAGATAGCCGGGCAGACAGGGCAGCACGCCGAGTGCAAAGGCGATGACGGCATGCAGATTCCAGCCCCCGCTGTATTCATATTCGCCACCGCGCTTGTAGAGGTCGTCTATCTTCAACTCGGTCTTGCGCACCAGGTAATAGTCGACCAGCAAGATGCCGGCGATCGCACCGAGCAGGGTGCCGTAGCCGCCCAGCCAAGTGAACAGATAGCCGCCCGAGGTGGCCAGCAGCTTCCACGGCATGAACAGCAGCCCGATCAGCGCAGCGATGATGCCGCCCATGCGGAAGCTGATCTTGCTCGGTGCCAGCTGCGAGAAGTCGTACGACGGCGAGACCAGATTGGCCGCCACATTGGTGGTCAGGTTGGCCAGCAAAATCACCACCAGGCCGATACCTGCGGCGACCGGGCCCATTTGCGTCAGCAAGCCGTCGGGGAACAGTTGCGCCTTGCCGTACAGAATCTGCGAGACCGAAAAGCCGATCACCCCGACCAGCGAGAACAGCGCCATCGGGATCGGTAGCCCTACGGCCTGCCCGATCAGCTGCTCACGCTGCGACTTGGCGAAGCGGGTGAAGTCGGGAATATTCAACGCCAACGTGGCCCAGAAGCCGACCAGCCCGGTCAGCGCCGCCCAGGTCTTGGGGCCACCCTCGACCACCTTGGCTGGCAAGCTGAAGATCTGGCTCGGCGAGACATTCCAGAACGCCCAGACCACCAGCGCCACCGAGGCGGTGATCATCAACGGCGCGGCGATCACTTCCAGCAAGCGGACCGATTCCAGGCCTTTCCAGATGAACCACAGGTGGACGGCCCAGAACAGCATGAAGCAGACGAATTGCGAGGTGCTGATGGTCTCGCCCGGTGCCGGTGAGGCCAGGCCCATGCCCAGCGTGTTGCACAAGCCATGCAGGGCCAGCGCTCCGAAATAGCAGTTGATCGAGAACCAACCGCAAGCGACCAGGCCGCGCAGCACGGCCGGCAGATTGGCACCGATGACGCCGAACGGCGCCCTGGCCAGCACCGGGAACGGGATGCCATGCTTGGCCCCGGCGCGGCCGATCAGCACCATCGGCACCAGCACGATGCAATTGGCCACAAAGACCAGCCAGATCGCGTTCTGCCAACTGAAGCCCTGGTCCAGCATCGAACTGGCCATGGTGTAAGTCGGCACGCAAATCACCATGCCGACCCACAGCGCCGCATAGTCCTTCCAGACCCAGTGGCGTTGCGCCGGGGTGGCCGGCAGCAGGTCGTCGTTGGCCAGCGGATTGCCTGCTGCGGAGGGCAGGGCGGCAGCGGCACTTGTACTTGTCATGCGGTTTCTCCTCTTGATGATTTAGCGAGGCAATGTTTGTGCCTGTGGAGTCGATATGCCAGCGGGGATAACCCGCTCAATCAACTGTGGGGAGTTCTAAACCCGCATCGGGTTGTTTGCATGCGTGGTCCAGTTGGCGTAGTCGCCGCTGACCGCCAAGCCGGTGCGCCGATCGATCTCGCCGGGTGTGAGCTTGCGCATCGTGATCGTTTGCGGCACCGGGCAGATGGCGACACAGAGGTTGCAGCCGACGCATTCGTCTTCCTTGATTTCGAAATGGCGTTTGCCGTCCTTGCTGGTGCTGATCGCCTGGTGCGAGGTGTCCTCGCAGACCACATGACAGCGGCCGCATTGGATGCAGCTGTCCTGGTTGATGACCGCCTTCTCCACATGGTTCAGGTTCAGCTGATTCCAGTTTTTTACCGAGGGCAGCGCTTTGCCCTGCATATCGGCCAGTGTGCGGTAGCCTTTTTCGTCCATGAAGTTTTCCAGGCCCGAGCACATGTCCTGCACGATCTTGAAGCCGTAGACCATCGCGGCCGTGCAGACCTGCACCGTGCCGCAGCCCAGGGCGATGTATTCGGCCGCGTCGCGCCAGGTGATGATGCCGCCGATGCCGGAGATCGGCAGCCCGGCGGTCAGCGGGTCGCGGCCGATTTCGGCCACCATATTCAGCGCAATCGGCTTCACCGCCGGGCCGCAATAGCCGCCATGCGAGCCCCAGCCGTCGGTGGTCGGGCTCATCAGCATGCGGTCCAAGTCGACGCCCATCACCGAGTTGATCGTGTTGATCAGCGACACCGCATCGGCCCCGCCGGCCTTGGCCGCCCGCGCCGGCAAGCGCACGTCGGTGATGTTGGGCGTCAGCTTGACGATCACCGGCAGGCGGGAATATTGCTTGCACCAGGCCGTCACCATTTGGATGTACTCGGGCACTTGGCCCACGGCCGCGCCCATGCCGCGCTCGCTCATGCCGTGCGGGCAGCCGAAGTTCAGCTCGATGCCGTCGGCACCGGTGTCCTCCACCATGGGCAGGATGTTCTTCCAGCTCTGCTCCTCGCAAGGCACCATCAGCGAGACGATCATGGCCCGGTCAGGCCAGGCACGCTTGACGCGCTTGATTTCCGCCAAGTTGATGTGCAGCGGCCGGTCGGTGATCAGCTCGATGTTGTTGAAGCCGATGACGCGGCGGTCCTGGCTCATCAGCGTCGCGTAGCGTGGCCCGTTGACGTTGACGACGGCCGGGTCTTCACCCAGCGTTTTCCAGACCACGCCGCCCCAACCAGCCTCGAAGGCGCGGTTGACGTTGTATTCCTTGTCGGTCGGCGGTGCCGAGGCGAGCCAGAACGGGTTCGGGCTGTGAATGCCCAGGAAGTTGCTGCTGATATCGGCCATGACCAAGCTTTCTAGAATTGAATCAGTTGGGGACAGATCTACTCGCGACTGGCGTCGTTTCGGCGGTCTGTCCCACAAGAAATTGATGGATTGCCACGGCCGCCTGCTTGCCCTGCTCAACCGCCTCGACGGTCAAGTCGCGGCCGCCAAAACGGCAGTCGCCGCCGGCCCAGACCTGCTCGTGGCTGGTGCGGCCGCTGGCGTCGGTGTTGATGCGTCCGCCTTGTAGCGCGATGGCGGGCAGGTCGGCGACAAAGGTTTGGCCGATGGCGGTCAGCACCATGTCGGCCGCCAGCGTGAACTGTTCGCCGGTCTCGGCCAAGCGGCCGCCCTGCAGCGCGGTGACGGCAAACCGCACACCAGTGACGCGGCCGCCTTCGCTGAGGATTTGCTTCGGCGCAGCCCAGGTGCGCAGGCTGACGCCGTTCTTTTGCGCCCATTCCTGCTCATGCGTCGAGGCACTGAATCCTTGCGCGCCGCGCCGGTAGACCATCGTGACCTCGCGGGCGCCGAGCTTGCGGCTTTGCACCGAAGCGTCCACCGCCGTCATGCCGCCGCCAATCACCACCACCTTTTGACCCACCGCCACCTCGGCCGGGCTGGCCGCCTGGCGCAGTTCGGCAATGAACTCGACCGCAGGCCGCAATCCCTGTAGTGGCAGCGCTTCAATGCCCAGCGCATTGACCCCGGCCAAGCCCATGCCGAGAAAAACGGCGTCGTAGTCGCTGGTCAGGTGTCCCAGCGTGAAGTCGCGGCCCAGGGCTTGGTTTGTCTGTGGCGTGATGCCGCCAATCGAGAGCAGCCAGTCCACCTCTTTTTGGGCGAAACCGTCGGTCGTTTTGTAGGTGGCCAAGCCGTATTCGTTCAAACCGCCGAGCTTGGGTCGGGCATCGAACAGCGTGACGTCGTGGCCGCGCCGTGCCAAGCCGTGGGCGGCAGCCAAGCCGGTCGGGCCCGCGCCGACGACGGCGACCTTCTTTCCGGTGGCCGCCGCGCGGGTGAACAGCGGCGGGTTTTGCGGGGATTCGGGCTGGGCGAAATAAGCGTCGGTGGCGAAGCGCTGCAGCAGGCCGATCTCGACCGGCTTGCTTTCTGCGGTGTTGCGCACGCAGGCTTGTTCGCAGAGCATTTCGGTCGGGCAGACGCG
>CANFYD010000433.1 GCA_947450745.1 Burkholderiales bacterium | reverse complement strand
GCACTTTGGGCACCGGTGACGATATGAACTTTGACCTCCAAACGGCCACCGCTCATGCCGATCGGCTCCTTCACTTCATGCCCGTCAATCACGAATTCTTGCGGCTCCACCAATAAAAGCCGCTGATCGTTCGGAATATTAATGGCCTTGGCGGTTTCGACCACCCGTGCCACATCAACCGGCGTCACTTCTTTATCGCGCACGATCACCATGCCAGTGGAGTTTTGCCCACGGATATGGCTGCCGGTAATGCCGGTGAAAACCCGGCTGATCTTGCAGTCAGCCATCATTTCGGCCTCTTTCAGGGCCTGCTGAATCGACTGCACGGTCGCGTCGATATTCACCACCACCCCGCGCTTGAGTCCGGTAGACGGGGCCACACCGAGACCGGCGATGCGCAGTTCGCCATTCCCCAGCACCTCGGCCACGACAGCCATGATTTTGGCGGTGCCGATATCCAGCCCAACGACCAAATCCTTATATTCCTTGGCCATGCTCGTCCTTAGTTTCTTTTAGAAGCGCCATTCAATCCGGGTTTAACCGGATTGGGTGTTGTTGTTATTCCGCGTAGCCGCACCGCATACCCGTCGGCATGTCGCAAGTCGGCGCTCAGCAGAGCGGTTTTGTAGCGCGAAGTAATTTGCGTGATCGAGCCGACGAACTGGCCGAAACGAGCCAGCAACTCGTCCTCGCTGCCGCGCCCCAGTTCGAGCACGGCACCCTTTTCAAAGGTCAACCGCCAAGAGCCGCGGCCGGACAGATCGAGCCGTTCGATGCGATCGCCCAGGCCGGTGCTGGCCGCTTGCAAGCGCTGCCACATGTGCAACATGGCGGCGGACGAGCCGGCGGGGCCGGCCAATTCGGGCAGATCTTCGTCCTCCACATCACCGAGGTTGGCCTGAAACACCTCGCCAAAACTGTTCACCAAGGCGCGGTCACTGCTGGCATCGCTTTGCTCGTCAGCCCCTTCGACCTTGGTTTCCCAGTAAGCCGCCGGCCGGTGCTCTTCCAATTTGACGCGCAGCCGGTTCGGCCACACGCGCTGCACGGTCGCATTGCGCACCCAAGGCACCGCTTCGAACGCCTTCTGCCCGGCGAACAAGCTCATGCTCAAAAACGTGCCCGACAAACTCGGCAAGGCATTGGCCCGCAGCGATGCGGCGCTGTTGCGCGTCACGTCGCCCTCGATCTGTATCGCCCGGAAGGCGAACACCGGCAAGCGCGCGACCCAGCCCAACAACACCGCCAAAACCAGCAAAAGCAAGGCGCTGACCAGCACCGCCGACAGCGCATTCATCAGGCGGATGTCAGGTGGCAACGGAGTGGCTAGGCGGGCGGCGCGCATTTTTTACCCTAGATTCGGCTGTGAAGGGGCCACATCCAGCCGGGCTTGCGAGAGCAAATACAGGCACAACTGTTCGTAGGAAAGACCCGCCGCCTTGGCCGACATCGGCACCAGAGAATGCGAGGTCATGCCCGGCGAGGTGTTCATTTCCAGCAAAAATGGCTTGCCGTCGCTGGCGCGCAGCATCAAATCGGCACGGCCCCAACCGCGGCAACCGAGCGAGCGATAGGCCGCCACCACCAGCGCGCGGACTTCCGCTTCCTGGCTTTCGCTCAGCGAGCCGATCAGATACTGGGTGGTGTCGGTGAAGTATTTGTTCTGGTAATCGTAGTTGCCGCCGGCCGCGTCGATGCGAATCACCGGCAAGGCCACGGCGCTTTCACCGCTGCCCAGCACCGGGCAGGTCAACTCGGGGCCGGCAATGAATTCCTCGCACAGCACTTCGTCGTCGTACTGCGCGGCCAGCGCCACGGCGGCCTGCATTTGCGAGGCGGCTTCAACCTTGGAAATGCCGATCGACGAGCCTTCGTGAGGCGGCTTGACGAACAGCGGCAAGCCGAGTTGCGCCAGCGCTTGCTCGCAAGCATCAGGCCCGATGTCGGCGCGCTTGAGCTTCAAGTAGCGCGGCGTGCTCAGACCGTCGGCCAGCCAGAGTCGCTTGGTGGTGATCTTGTCCATCGCCACACTGGAGGCCATCACGCCCGAGCCGGTGTAGGGAATGCCGAGCAATTCCAGCGCGCCCTGCACCGTGCCGTCCTCACCAAAGCGGCCATGCAGGGCGATGAAGCAGCGGGCAAAACCAGCCTGCTTCAGCTCATGCAAGCCGCGCTCGGCCGGGTCAAACGCATGGGCGTCCACGCCTTGCGACAACAGCGCAGCCAAGACGCCGGCGCCGGACATCAGCGACACCTCGCGCTCGGCCGACGCCCCGCCCATCAGCACGGCAACCTTGCCGAAGGACTTGGGATCGATGTGTTCAAAAGCCAATTTCATGCCGGGGTGTCCTTCAAAAGTTCTACCGTCAATGCCGCCACTGCGCCAATCGAGCCCGCTCCCATCACGATCACCACGTCGCCATCACGAGACTGAGCGGCAATCGCCTGCGGCAAGCCGGCCACCGTAGCGACGAACAGGGGCTCGACCTGGCCCGCACTGTGCAAGGCCTGGGCCAACGCTTGGCCATCGGCGCCGGTGATCGGCGCTTCGCCGGCCGGATAGACCTCGGTCAGCAGCGCCGCATCGGCCGTGCCGATGACGCGCACGAAGTCGGCAAAACAATCACGCGTGCGGGTGTAGCGATGCGGTTGAAAGGCCAGCACCAAGCGGCGGCCGGGGAACGCACCGCGTGCGGCGGACAACACCGCTGCCATTTCCACCGGGTGGTGGCCGTAGTCGTCGATCAAGCTGAAGCGCCCGCCGTCGGCCGAGCGCAGTTCGCCAAAGCGCTGAAAGCGCCGTCCGACACCGGCGAACTGGGCCAGCGCGCTGACGATGGCGGCGTCCGGCAGCTCCAGCTCGGTCGCCACTGCAATCGCGGCCAGCGCGTTCAAGACGTTGTGCCGGCCGGGCAAATTCAGGGTAATGTGCAGCTCAGCCAGCGCCGACTCGGCCCCGAACTGGCGCTGCACAGTGAAGCGCATCTGGCCGCCGGCCAGCGCTTCCACATCGACAGCGCGCACCTGGTTGTCCGCTCCCAAGCCGTAGCTGATGACAGGCCGGGACAACATCGGCAGGATGGAGCGCACGCCGGCGTCATCACCGCACAACACGGCCGCGCCGTAAAAAGGCATGCGGTGCAAGAACTCGACAAACGCCGCCCGCAGGCGGGCGATGTCGTGGCCATAGGTTTCCATATGGTCGGCGTCGATATTCGTGACTACCGCCAACACCGGCAACAAGTGCAGGAAGGACGCGTCCGATTCGTCCGCCTCGACAACGATGTAGTCGCCGCTGCCGAGGTAGGAGTTGGCCTTGGCGGCCAGCAACTGCGCGCCGATCACAAAGCTCGGGTCCACGCCCGCCGCGCTCAGCACCGCAGTGACCAGCGAGGTGGTGGTCGTCTTGCCATGCGTGCCGGCAATCGCGATGCCGCTTTTCAAGCGCATCAACTCGGCCAGCATGACGGCCCGCGCCACCACCGGAATCTGCTGCGCACGCGCCGCAATCACCTCCGGGTTACCTGCCTTGACCGCCGTGGAAGTAACCACCGCCTGGGCACCGGCGATATGAGCCGCCGCGTGGCCGATGTGGATCTGCAGGCCCAAGCTGGCCAGCCGCTGCGTGGTGGCGCTGTCGGCTTGGTCCGACCCGGACACCTTGTAGCCGAGCTGATGCAGGATTTCGGCGATGCCGCTCATGCCGGCACCACCGATGCCGACGAAGTGAATGTGTTTGAGCGCGTGCTTCATGCGGGGTTGACCATTTGTTCGATTTCATCGGCCACACGGCTGGCCGCACGCGGGCGCGCCAAGCCGCGGGCTTTTTCGGCCATCAGCAGCAACTCGGTCCGGTCCAGTGCGCTGACCCGATCGAACAGGTGCTGGGCCGTCAACTCCGGCTGCGGCAGGTGGATGGCCGCACCGTGCTGAGCCATGAAGCGGGCGTTGTCGCGCTGATGCGAGGTGGTGCTGACGACCAGCGGCACCAGCACGGCGGGCAG
>CANFYD010000432.1 GCA_947450745.1 Burkholderiales bacterium | reverse complement strand
GGTAGTTCGGGTCATGCACGTCGATGTCATGCGCTTGACCATCGGACAGCAGCAGCACCCAGCGCGAGCCGGCGCGCAGTTCACCGAGCCGCAGCGTGGCGTGTCGCAGGGCGGCACCCAAACGGGTTGACCCTGAACTTTGCAGGCCGTGCAAGCGCGCTGCCAAACCGGCATCGGCAGGCTCGGCCACGCGCTTCAGCACGCGCAGCCGCACCGCATGCCGGCCGCTCGAGCTGAAGGCTGCCACCGCGCAGGGCACGCGCATGGCCTGCAAGGCCTGAGCGGCGGCCAGCGCGGCTTGCGCCGCCAGTTGCAGCACCGTCAAGCCACTCGGCGAGAGCACATCTGCCGTGGAGGCCGACTGGTCGATCAGCAACCAGACAGCGGCGCGCGCGCCCTGACGCTGCGGCGAGCGATAGACGCGCAGGTCGGCGGCCCGCTGCAAGCGACTCGCCAGCCGCCAGGCAATCAAGGCGTCCAGATCAAAGTGCTCGCCGTCCCGGCTGCGTCGCGCCGCTGTTGCCGCCTGCTTCAAACCGCGCAGCGGCGCTAGCAAGCGACGGCTCAAGCCGGGATCGGAAGGGTCAGCGGAAGGATGAATAAGCGGCCCCGTGACGGCAGGCTGGGGCGGAACCACCACGTGCTCCGTCACCCGGCACCAGTCGGGCCGCAGCCGCTTGATCAAGCGGTCCCACTCGGGCTGCGGATATACCGATCCCGACAGCTCGGGCTCGGGCAAGTGCGGCTCGGCGTCGGTGGCTTGCGGTTGTGCTTGCGGCGGCGGCGGCTCGGTCTGCGCCAAATTGTCGGCCGCCCACATCCAGCGGCTGTCGTCCCGATACTCAGGCGCGGTGCGGTAGCCCTTGGCATTGAAAGGCAAACGCAGCTGCCCGAGGTCATGGCCCAGCAGCATGGCGGCGGCGCGCAACTGCGCCGGCGTCAGCAGCGCGAGCACGGTCTGCGCGGCGTCGAGAAAAAACAGCCGCCGGCCCTTGGCGATCCAGGGGTCGGGGTCGAGATAGGCCGGGTCTGCCAGTGCGCGCGCCAGCCGCTGCAGCAACGGCTCACAGCCTTGGCCAAGGTCTGGCGTGGCCACGTGGCAGGCCCGCCATAAACGTGCCAAACCCGGCAGATCCCGCATCGCCAAGGCCTCGACGCGGGCGTCCTCCAGCAGCGCCAGCAAGCTGCGCGCGACCGGCACCAAGCGATCACCATCAAAACCGGCGGGCGAGTAGACCAAATGGGCCATCGCATGAGCGGCCGCCGCACAGTGCTGCTGCCAGCGGCTGCAGGCTGGCAAATGGATGACGGCGGCGGCGATAAAGGGCAATTCAGCGTCGAGTTGCAGCGCCGGTGCGCGCGCCCAGAGCAAGCGCAGCCACTGGCTCAACGCGGCGGAGTGGGATGTCGCCAGCGTCATCAGCGAGCCCGACCTCAGAACGAAGCGTCCAGTGCTGCGACCAGGGCCTCGTGCACGCCGCGCTCATCGCTGAGTGCATCGACCACCGCCATGCAGCAGGCCGACACCACCGACAAGCCGGCCACTTGCAGCGCGGCGGCATGCACCAGCATGCGGGTGGACGCGCCCTCGTCCAGCCCATGCCCCTGCAAACGGCGGGTGCGCAGGCCAAAACCGACGATGGCGGCGGCGCGCGCCAGCTCAAGGCCGGATTCATGCGCCACGATGGCAGCCTCGCGCTCAGGCTCGGGGTAGGAAAATTCAAGCGCGCAAAAGCGCTGACGGGTGGACGACTTCAGCTCGCGCGCCATCGGCGACGGGTTGTAGGACACCACCAAATGGAAGTCCGCGTGGGCATGCACCAGCTCGTTGCGCTGCGCCAGCGGCAACATGCGGCGGGTGTCGGTCAGCGGATGGATCACCACGGTGGTGTCGGCGCGCGCCTCCACCAGCTCGTCCAGATAGCAAATCGCCCCGAAGCGTGCGGCCACGGTGAGCGGCCCGTCCTGCCAGCGCGTGCCCTCCCCGTCCAGCAGCCAGCGGCCTACCAGGTCGCCGGCACTCAAGTCCTCGTGGCAAGCCACCGTCACCAAGGGCAGTTGCAAGCGCCAAGCCATGTGCTCGATGAAGCGCGTCTTGCCGCAACCGGTCGGCCCCTTCAACAGCAAGGGCAGGCGCTGGCTGAAGGCGGCCTCGAAGCGTTCCACCTCGTCGGCGCTCGCTTGATAAAACGGCTCCCGCGCGAGTCGGTACGGGGCCAGTGCATCGAGTGCCTCAGTCATGGCCGTGACTCTGCCGGGCAGCCGAGCAGCAGCTCAACGGTGGCCCAGCGTGTCGGGGTTGGGTATGCCTTCAATCGGGCATTCCTCGGTGCCGACGGTGTCGCGGGTGAACGATTCGACCTGCTTGCGCGCACCCTCCGGGTCCTTGGTCCACTGGCTGTAGAAGTCGAACGGGCAGGCCGCCACGCCCTTGTCACCCTCGCGCGAATTGATCAGGCCGGTGTAGCCCCGGTGCAGCAGTTTGAACAGGTGGTTTTCGCTCTGCCCGTTCTTGCGGAAGTCGCGGATCAGGTGTTTGGACAGTGCGGCGTACTGGATGCCCATGTCCTCCTCACCGCACTCGCCCAGCGTGCGGCCGTCGAAGCCGATCAAGGCGCTGTGACCGAAATAGGAATAAACGCCGTCAAAGCCGGCCGCATTGGCCACCGCCACATAGCAGTTGTTGGCAAAGGCCATCGCCTTGGACATCATGATCTGCTGCTCCTTGGCCGGGTACATATAGCCTTGGCAGCGGACGATCAGCTCGGCGCCCTTCATCGCGCAATCCCGCCAGATCTCGGGGTAGTTGCCGTCGTCGCAGATGATCAGGCTGATCTTCATGCCCTTGGGGCCGTCCGACACATAGGTGCAGTTGCCCGGATACCAGCCTTCGATCGGCACCCAGGGCATGATCTTGCGGTACTTCTGCACGATCTCGCCCTGGTCATTCATCAGGATCAGGGTGTTGTACGGCGCCTTGTGCGGGTGCTCTTCGTGGCGCTCACCGGTCAGCGAGAAGACGCCCCAGACCTTGGCCTTGCGGCAGGCCTCGGCGAAAATCTCGGTCTCGAAGCCCGGTATCTCGGCCGCGTTGTCGTACATCTCCTGGCTGTCGTACATGATGCCGTGGGTGCTGTACTCCGGAAAGATCACCAGGTCCATGCCCGGCAGCCCCTGCTTCATGCCGACCACCATGGCCGCGATGTTCTTCGCGTTGGCCACCACTTCGGCCTTGCTGTGCAGGCGCGGCATCTTGTAATTGACGACAGCAACACCGACGGTGTCCCTGCTGCTTGAAATATCACCGTGGTGCATGGCGGGGTTGTCCTTGAGTTGAAAGCTCGGTAGGGCGGGTCGAGACCCGCGAAGGGTTCGGTGCGGCGGGCAGGATCGGCGGGTGCAACAAAACCGCCGAAACAAGTGCCGCAGTGGTGACGGCAAGACGCGGGTCAGGACCCGCCCTAAGGGGCCAATTTGGAGCTTGCGAGAGCGCTGGCGCGACGATCAGTGGCTGATCATCCAGGGGCGTTTGCTCGGAAAGGCTTTGTTGCCGTTCGGTGCCTGCAGCGTGGCACCGCGTTTGCCGGTCTTGCAGCAGCCGCAACCTGCCGGGTGGCGCAGGCGCTGGTAGTCGCGTGAGCTGGTCGGCTCGTGCTGGGCCCGCTCGTTGCGGTCCATCGCATCGCGTGTGCTGCTGGTCAGCAAGGCCAGGCGCGGGGCAGTGGCAAAGACACGTGGCGAGCCGGCCCCACAATCGGGGCAAAGTGCTGGCTCGTTGCGGTCCGCCTGGGGCCGCACGGCGTCAAAGCCGCCGCAGGCCGAGCAGTTGTAATCGTAGGTGGGCATGGTGTGGCTCCTTAAAGGGTGAGAGCTTTTGTAGCGAGCGGTCGTCAGGCTAGGCGGACGAGGCACAGGAACCGGAACGTACTTCAGGTACGTGAGGATTCCGAGCACTCGGCCAACGACGCATGGCGCCCGCGCAGTAAAAAGTACTCGCCCTTTTAGATGAGG
>CANFYD010000431.1 GCA_947450745.1 Burkholderiales bacterium | reverse complement strand
GACCCGCGTGTGGCCGCAGCCGGACCCATCGCGGGTCGCGACCCGCCCGACCTGACTGGCATGCCCTACGCCGCCGTCCTCAAGCGCGCGCCGCCGTCTGCTGTATGCCGGCCACAAAGCGGGGCCAGAGCGGTTCGGGCAGGTCGTGGCCCATGCCGGGGATCAGGTCGAGGCGGGAGCCAGGGATGCGGCGGGCCAAGTCATGGGCTGCGGCCACCGGCACCAGCGGGTCGGCCTCGCCGTGCAGGATCAGCGTCGGCGCGCCGATGGCCCCGATCAAGCGGGCGCGCTGCGTGTCGGCGGCGATGGCGGTCAACTGCCGCAGCACCCCGCGCGGGCGCAGGCTGCGCTGCACCGACGCGGCAATGCGCTGGCGCAGCCAGGCCTCGGGGGCCGGGTAGCCGGGGCTGCCGATCAGGCGGTAAAGCTTGTAGAAATGCTCGATCACGCTGGCCTGATTTTTCGGATCGGCGGGCCGGGTCAGCAGCGCTTGGCGCACCTTCATCGACGGGCCGGGCAAGGAGCGGGCCCCGCTGTTCGTCATCATCAGCGTCAGGCTTTTGACCATGTCGGGCCGCTGCAAAGCCAGGTGCTGGGCGATCATGCCGCCCATCGAGGCCCCGCAGACATGGGCACGCCGCAGGCCCAGCGCGTCCAGCACCCCAGCGGCATCGGCCGCCATATCGGCCAGCGAATAGGGGCTGCGCACCGGCAGATGCAGCAGATGCTGCATCGAGGTCAGCGCCAGATTGGGCACGCCCAGCGCGTCAAAGCTCTGGCTCAGCCCGGCGTCGCGGTTGTCGAAGCGGATGACGCGAAAACCCTGGGCCAGCAATTGCTGCACCAGCCCGTCGTGCCACGCCACCAATTGCATGCCCAAGCCCATGATCAACAGCAGGGGCTCGGCCGACGCGGGGCCTTGGTCGTCGACTTCGATGGCAATGCCGTTGGCGGATAGTTGCATGGGGTCTCAGCGGTGGAGGGAACGGGGGCATGAATGGTAGCCACTGCGGGCTCAACCCGAGCTGGGCCTGGGTTTCGTGCCTGGCCGCTTTTTGGCGGATTTCAAGGCAACGGCGGTGGCACGGCCAGGCTTGCGGATCGGCACGGGGCTGGCTATCGACAGCAGCTGAAATTCCAGAAAAGCGGTCTCCATATAAGCCGCCAGCTCGGCCGTTTCGGGCAAGGCCTGGCCGCAGGCGAGCAGACCGATGTCGAGCGTATCGGCCGTGCTTTGCGCGCTGATATGCAGGGCCAGGCCGTGCACGATGCTGGCCACCGGGTAGTGGGCCAGCAGACGGGCACCGGCCAGATAGAGCGGCATGCGGTGGCCGGGGCTGGGGCCAGCGCCGGGGCCGGGCACTATCGAAATCAGCAGATTGGCCAGTGCCGGCAGCTTCTCGGCGGCGTGCAGGCGGCCGTACAGCACGGCTCCGGCCTGCAGCAACCACGGCAGGCCGAGCGAGGGGAAGTCGTTGGGCAGCAGCGCTTCGACAGTCGCCCGCTGGCGCCGCGCAGTGGCCGAGGCGCTGAGCAGATGCGCCAGCCGCTGGGCCGGGTCGGTCAGCTGGGTGCCCAGGCTGAGCAGACTGATCGAGGCCTGCGTGCCGGCGTCTACTGCACCGACGGTGCCCTCAGCCACCGACACCGGCAGCGCCGCCACCAGCGAGCTGCTCGGCAGCGGCCCGTGTTTGACAAAGTAGCGCCGCAGCGCCCCGGCACAGATGAACAGCAGCGCCTCGTCCAGGCTGGCCCGGTGCACGCCGCGCAGCCGGTCCAGCTCCGCCAGCGGCAAGCTGACGGTGGAAAAACTGCGCCGCGCCGACAAGCTGACATTCAACCGGGTGCGCGGGGCCAGCGCCACCTGGCTGACCCGTTCTTTGGCCGGCTCGCCCCGGGCCTCGGCCAACCAGTCTTGCAGCGTGTTGCCGGCCAGACCGGCCGCCGTTTTGGCGGCCATCGCGCCCAAGGTGCTGGCCGCCGCAGGCAAGGCCTTGGCCATTTGCAGCGTTTGCTGCCATTGCTGGGCCAGTGCCGTGCTCAACTGGCCAGCCACGCCGGCCGGCAGGCGCGCCACCTGCTGCGCTTGCACCGGCGGCAGCCGCAATTCGCGCGGCTGCGTCGATGGGTCCAGCAACAGCTCGGCCATTGCGGCCGCCGCTGGCCCATCCGCCGCTGCGTGGTGCAACTGGGTGTAAAGCGCCACCCGGCGCTGCCCCGCTGGCCCAGCCTCCAGCCCCTCGAACAGCGTGAACTTCCAGAGCGGCCGGCTGCGCTCCAGCAGTTGCGCGTGCAGCAACGCCACCCGCGCTTCCAGCACGGCCATGCTGCTGTCCGCCGGCAACTGCACGCCGACGATGTGCGCTTCCAGGTCGGGGTTGGCATCCACCCAACCGGGGTTGGTCAAATTCAGCGGTACGGCGGACAAGCGCCGCCGCAGCATCGGCAGCAGCGGCAGGCGGCTGGCGATGTGCGCGCGCAACCCGGCCAGAGTGTCCGGGGAGTCACTGGAGTTGGCGGCGTCAGCGGGTTCAGCGACCGGCAACTCCAGCAAGTACAACACCCCCGCATGCATGGGCATCTCAGCGGTTTCGAGGTGCAGGAAACTGGCGTCCAGCCCGGCAAGTGGTGTCATCGCGTCGGCCTCCTCGTGTGCGCCTCCTGGGGTGCGGTGGCCAACTTTACGGCTCAGGGCGGCAAGCGGCTTGTATCAATGTCAACGTATTGCCAGAACTCGGTGCGGAAGAAGGGCCGGCGGTAGCCGATCAGCCAGGGCTGGGCGAGGTCGCTGACGATGCGGTGCACATGGGTCTTCATCGGCATCTGGGCCGCCTGGATGCGCTTGGCTTGCAGGAACAGCGCTTCCCGCTCGGGGCCGTCAGGCAGCACTTGCATGCGCTCGTAGAGTGCGTCGAACTCAGCGTTCTTGAAGCGGCCCAGGTTCTGGTTGCCCGACTGCGGGCCGTAGAGCCGCTGCAGCGAGCCCAAGCCGTCCGGCGAGGTGGCTGTGGTGCCCAGGAACCACAGCATCAGCTTGCCGGCGCGCGCCTGCTTCAGCTGCTCCGGCCATTTGCCGTGAAAAAACTTCACCCGCAGCCGCACCGCATCCAGGTTGCGCTTCCACAGCTCGTCGTACTGGCGTGACAGCGCATCGGGCTGGCTGGCCACCTCGATCACCAGCGGCTGGCCATCCGGCATGTCGCGCCAGCCGTCACCGTCGCGGTCCACATAGCCGTACAGGTCGAGCAGGGCCTGGGCGCGGGCCGGGTCGAAGTCGCCGTTCTCGCTCTTGTAGTCGTCCGCATAGCCGCTGGTGTGCGGCAACACCAGCGATTGCGCCACGATGGCTTGGCCGCGCCGCACGTTGCGTATCTCCAGCGCAATGTCCAGGCTCAGCGAGATGGCGCGGCGCAGCGCCACTTGCTCGGGCCGGTAGCCGCCCACCGTGGCGTCTTCCATGTTGAAGTAGGTGAAGGAGCTTTCGGCCCCCAGCACCCGGAACGGCTGGATGCCGCGCTTGGCCAGGTTGGGAGCGATTTTCCCCTGCGGCAGGGCCAGGTTGATGAACTCGGCCGGCACCCGGTCGAGCAAATCATGTTCTGCGTTCAAGAACGACAGCCAGCGCGGTTGACTCTCCTCGATGATGGAGATCTCCACCCGGTCGATCATCGGCAGGCGCCGCCCGCGCAAGCGCTCCAGCAGGGCCTGACCTTCAACATCGCCGGCGCCCGGTTCGGCGTCGTAGTAGCGCTCGCGGTAATGGGGGTTCTTCTCCAGCACGATCAAGCTGCTGCGCCGCCACTGCGCCAGCAGGAATGGCCCGGTGCCCACCGGGTGCGCCATCAGGTTGCGGCCATGCAGTTGCGCCACCTCTTGCGCCACCGCACCGAACAAATCGTTTTGCGCCAACTGCTCCAGCAAGCGCGGGCGCGGCTGGGCCAGCTTCAGTTGCAGGGTGTAGCGATCCAGCGCGCGCAGGCCGGTGATCGGGCGCTGGTAGTCGAACGCCGT
>CANFYD010000430.1 GCA_947450745.1 Burkholderiales bacterium | reverse complement strand
GGCCGTGGCAGCGGTGTGCTTGACGGTGCTGGACAACTCCTCCATCGACGCGGCTGTTTCTTGCAGGCTGCTGGCCTGCGATTCGGTGCGAGCCGACAGGTCACGGCCCCCTGCCGCCACCTCTTGCGCCGACTGGCTGAAGCTGCCGATCTCGTTGCGCACGTCGCCCACCACCGATTTCAAATTGATCTGAATCTGCCGCAAGCCCTGCATCAAGCCCTTCATCGGCGGCGCGTAATCGCCCGACACCGGCGTGCTCAAGTTGCAAGCGGCCAAGTCGTCGGCCAAGCGCTCGGCCTCGCCCAGAGCGCGCGAAAAGCTGGTTTGAAACCACGCCAGAATCAGCGCACCGCCCAAGCCCAGCGCGCCGGCTTGCGCCGCCAACAGCGCAGCGCCCTGCAAACCCAGGCCCAGCGGCAGCAGCACCAAGCCGGCCATACCCAGCAAGGCCGCACTCAAGCGCTTGGCCAGCGAGCTGCGTTGCAAGCGCCCGCCCAAGCCGCGCAGGCCCAGCCACTGCACGTCACCGCCCTGCAATTTGAACGGCACCGCGCCCGCTGCGCCGGACTTGCGTGCGTTGTTGAGCTGCAGGTAGAGCGCCTCGGCGGCCTGAATTTGCGCCCGGCTCGGTTTCACCCGCACCGACATATAGCCCTTGGGCTTGCCGTTCTGCATGATGGGCGTGATGTTGGCTTGCACCCAGTAATGGTCGCCGTCCTTGCGCCGGTTCTTCACCATGCCGGTCCACGGGCGGCCCCGCCCCGTCGTGCTCCAGAGGTCTTTGTAGGCCTCGGGCGGCATGTCCGGGTGGCGCACGATGTTGTGGTTTTGCCCGATCAACTCGTCATAGCTGAAGCCGCTGACGGCTACAAACGCCCGGTTGCAATGGGTGATAAAGCCCCGCGTGTCGGTGGTGGACACCAGCATCTGTTCGGCCGGGTATTCAAACTCACGTTGGCTGACGGGGAGATTGATTTGCACAGGTGAGGGCTTTCTATTCGGTAAACGGTAATGACTTCAAATCGAGGGTTGGCGAGCGCTGCCGTCGTGACTTCCGTGACTTATGGGACTTGTGCGCTGCGCCCAGTGGGCTTTCTCAGGCCGCGCCACTCGGCGGGCTGGTGCTGAGTCCCCGCAAACGCAGCTGCGCAATGATGGGCACCAGCTTGTCCACAAAGTCACATTTGCCAACGTAGGCCGCGCCCAGACCCTGCGCGGCCAAGCGGTACTCGGCGTTGTCATGCATCGAGAGAAAGACGATCTGCGGCGGTTTGGGCCAGGTGTTCATGTGTTGTGCGACTTCCAGGCCATTCATGCGCGGCATCGCGATGTCCAGCAACACCAGGTCCGGCATCAGGGTGGCCGCTTTCAGCAAGGCGTCCGAGCCGTCGAACGCGTGGCCCACGACGGCCACGCCCGGCATCATTTCAAGAAACTTCCTGACCGCATTGACGAAGGTCGGGTTGTCATCGACCAACAGCACTTTGAACTTCATGCGCTCACGGCCTGTGCCGCCCTGCCTGAATGGGCTGTGGGCGCTTCAGAGGTTGAAGCCGGCCAAGCCAGAGCACCGTGTCCCCGAGTGAATTCAAATCTTCTTCGCATCAGCAGAGTTTAAAAAAGCAAGCCCGGCCAAGCTATCGGCCCATCACCTGAGCCCGTCGACTGAAACACCTGAGGAGGCCCAGCGAAGCGTTGGTTTTGGTTTGCCAGTCGCCCAAACACCACCCAAACACCACTCAAACGATCCCATACCCGTCTGCTGCGGGCCCACCGCAGCCGCTCGCGCCCCGGCCAGACGCGGGTCGCGGCCCGCCCTAAGGTGGCTTTTCAGCCGCGCGCGTCGAAGGCGGTGATGGCACGGCTGACTTGCGAGAGCGCCAGCACTTCGTCCACTGCGCCCAGTTGGATCGCCTCTTTGGGCATGCCGAAGACCACGCAGGTCTGCTCGTTCTGGGCGATCGTGCGGGCCCCGCGGTCGTGCAGCAGCTTCATGCCGCGCGCACCGTCGTCGCCCATGCCGGTCAGGATGATGGCCAGCACGTCCTTGCCGGCACATTCGGCGGCGGAGCGGAACAGCACATCGACCGAAGGCTTGTGGCGGTTCACCGGTGGGCCGTCCAGCACCACCGCAAAATATTGGCCGCCGGCCTTGCGCAACTGCATATGCCGCCCGCCCGGCGCAATCAGCACCACGCCGCGCTCCAACCGGTCGCCGTCGCGTGCTTCGCGCACATTCATCTCGCAAATGCTGTCGAGCCGTTGCGCGTACATGGCGGTGAACTTCTCCGGCATGTGCTGCACGATGGCGATGCCGGGGCTGTCGCCTGGCATCGCCAGCAGCACCTGCTCGATGGCCAGCGTGCCGCCGGTGGAGCTGCCGATCAAGACCGGCTTGTTCATTGCCAGGCCGTGCAGGCCGGTGCTGCTCGGCCGGGCTGCCGGGGCACCCGCTGTTCCCACTGCGCCCGCTGTTCCCGCTGTTCCTGTCTTGGCCTTGGCAACAGGCGCGCTGCCCGGCACCACCGCCCGGCGCTGCGGGCGTGAACGCGCCGCCGCCTTCAAGGTCTGCACCAACTCGCGCCGGCTGTCCTCCAAAAACTGTTGCAGGCCGAGCCGGGGCTTGGCCACCACCGCCACCGCACCGGCGGCCAGCGCTTCAAGCGCCACCGCGCCGCCCTTTTCGGTCAGCGTCGAGCAGATCACCGTGGGGATGGGCATTTCCTCCATCAGCTGGCGCAGAAAAGTCAGGCCGTCCATGCCCGGCATTTCAATGTCCAGCAGCAGCACATCGGGCCGGTTCTTGCGGATCACCGGGGCCGCAATCAGCGGGTTGGGCGCACTGCCCATCAACTCGATTTCCGGGTCACCCGCCAGCAGATGAATGAAGGCCTGCCGGACTATGGCCGAGTCGTCCACCACATAAACCTTGATCACCATGTCACTCCGTCAATTTTTATTAGGGTCATACATGGCAGTTTCAACCGCCGTGACGCTAGGCAACTCGTGCCCAACCGTCCACTTGACGCGGCGGTAGCAAGTGCCGCCGACATCCTCGACCAGCACCTTGATGCCGTCCTCGGCCAGCGCAGCCAAGGCCCAGCGCAGATTGCTTTCACCGACATGCGGTGCTTGATAAATTTTCGAAAACATATTGCCGCCGCCGTAGACGTAGGCGACGCAGAGCAGTGGATTGATGCCTCGGTCATACAGCAGGCCGTACATCGTGGACAAGGCCACTTCAGCGTATTGGCAGTCGGTGGCACGGGCATCGGTGGCGGTGCACGAATGCACAAAGTGGCACATCACGGCGATCGTGTGTCGGGGGTCGGTCAGCACAATGGCCACGCAAGACCCCAGCAGCGTCTCCATTTGGTCGCCACGTTCGGCGCACGCCACATCACCGGGGTGAAGGATGTGGTGCTTGGGGGCAAGGGTCAAGATCACTCCTTTCTGAACGCGCCGGGTGCCAAGCTCTTCAGCGGCGTTTCACAAGCCACGCGCCCCTCAGCGGTGCCAATGAAGAACAGGCCGCCCGGGCGCAGCCGGGTCAGCACCCGGTCCACCACCGCTCGCTTGGTGGCCAGGTCGAAATAGATCAGCACATTGCGCAAGAAGATCACGTCGAACGGGCCGACCTCGGTCACCGATTGGCACAGGTTCAGCTGTCCGAAGCTGACCTTTTGAGTCAATTTGTCGTTGATCTGCACAAAGCCTTCGGACTCACCGGTGCCGCGCAGGCAATAGCGCTTGAGCCGCTCCGGCGCGACATTGCGCAAGCGATCCTCCGGGTAGGTGGCCTGCGAGGCGCTGCGCAGCACGCGGTCGCTGATGTCGGTGCCCAGGATGCTCCAATCGGCCCCGATGCGGCCGCTCAGCTGCATATCGGCCAGCAGCATGGCGGTGCTGTAGGCCTCGTCGCCAAACGACGAAGCCGCACTCCAGACCGCCAAGTTGGGCGGCTTGCTGCGCGCCAACTCCCGCTCCAGCAGTTCGTAATGCGCCGGCTCCCT
>CANFYD010000429.1 GCA_947450745.1 Burkholderiales bacterium | reverse complement strand
GCTCCGGCCTCCACCATCGTGGCGCCGTAGCCGCGCACGCTTTGCAGCAGCACCGGCACGCCGACATGACAGAACAGCCCGAAGGTGTAGGCCAAGTCGGGTGACAACCCGGGCAGTTGACGCGCCACAAAGGCCATCGCCAACGCCCGTTTGCTGGAGCGTTCCCAGAACCGCGCCAGGTTCGGGCTGTTGACGGGAATCGTGTTCTTCAGCAGAAAGCCGGTCATCACCGCCGACGTTTCGCGCAGGCCGAGCCGGGTCATCGCTTGGCCGACCGTCTGGCAGGGCATGCCGTCCGAAATATGCAGCGGGCTGTTGGCAATACGCAGCAAGGTGGCAGACATCGCAATATCGCCGGCGGCGATGCGGGCCACCTCGGTCAGGTCGGGCTCGGCCTGAGCCATTGCTTGCTGCAACCGGGCCAGCAGCTCGGGGCAGGGCGGAATGACGATCTGTTTCAGGGGGCCGCTTTTGCGGGCATTGTCAATTTCTTGGCGAATTTCTTGAGTACGCATGGAATATGAAGAGTTTGGCGCGGCACTCGGGCGGACTGGAGGTATCGGCACTGTAAAGTTCGGCCGATTATCGTCACATGCCGGCGCGGACCGCAGCCCGACTGCCCTTGCTTCGTCACTTACTACCGAATGCCTCCCCGCTTGCGCAAGCTCCTCGTGAAATGGCTCCTCCCCGCGCGGGATCGGGCTTCGCGGCAGCTTGGCATCGCGTTGCCGATCATCGGGCGGCGCTTTTGTCAGTTGACCTTGTGTACCGCCGGTATGTTTTTTCTGAGCTTCAGCCTAGCGCTGGACTCAGCGCGCCTGCTGGAAGCGGCCGCTAAGTTCGGCCCGCGCACCGTCACCGAAGCGCAGCAGTTGTTGCAGACCATCGAGCGCGCGGCAGGCTTGGACGAAGAGCGGCGGCTGAGCCTGCTCAACGGGTTTTTCAATCAACGCATCGAGTTCCGGTCTGACCAGGAGGTCTGGGGCCAAATCGACTATTGGGCCAGCCCGCTGGAAAGCTTGGACAAGGGGCGCGGCGACTGCGAGGACTACGCGATTGCCAAATATTTCAGTCTGCTGTCTGCCGGTGTGCCCGTGGCCAAATTGCGGTTGGTTTACGTGCGCGCGCTGCTGGGCGGCCGCTCCATCGCACACATGGTGCTGGCCTACTATGCGCAGCCGGGCGCGGAGCCGTTGATTCTGGATAACCTGGTGTCCGATGTCCGGCCGGCCTCGCAGCGGCCCGATTTGCAGCCGGTCTTCAGTTTCAACAGCGAAGGGCTGTGGCAGGGTGTCGGTTCGGTCTCTGCCGGCGACCCGCTGGCACGCTTGTCGCAGTGGCGTGAGCTGCTGACCAAGGTGCAGGCGGAGGGGTTTTGAAAAATCAGGTCGATACAAAACGCTGTTGGTGTTGTTTGGCGTCATCGGTCTGTCGCCGACTTGCCCTCGGTAGCTGGTTTGACTGAGACACTTTGTCCAAGTTCTGAAATGTCCGTGCTTTGCAAACCATGATGGGAAGAATGCCATGTCCTTGATGCGTCAAGTCTGGTTGTTGGTGTTGGGAGTCGTCGGGCTGTCGCTGCTGGGTGGCGAGCTGGTGTCGGTCGTTTCGGTGCGGCAGTTGATGCAGACCCAATTGCAGATCAAGAACAGCGACAACGCGGCGGCGCTGGCCTTGGCCTTGTCGCAACAGCGTGGCGAGCCGGAGCTGATGGAGCTGTTGATCTCGGCCCAGTTCGACACCGGCTACTACCAGCATGTGCTGTGGCGCGGGGCGGACGGCAAGCTGGTTTTTGAGCGCGTTTCCGCGCGCCAGCCGGGCACGGCCCCGGCCTGGTTTGTCGCCTTGACGCCTATCGTCGTGCAGCCGGGGGTGGCCCAAGTGTCGAATGGCTGGAACGCGATCGGCTCGGTGGAAGTGCTCAGTCATTCGGCCTACGCGCATGACGAAATGTGGCGTAGCTTGGTGCGTTTGACTGGGCTGCTGGCGGCGGTGGGTTTGCTGGCCAGTGCGGCCGCGTGGGCGGCACTGCGCCGCATCCGGCGCCCGCTGGACAACGCGGTGGCGCAAGCGAATCGCATGGTCGAGGGCAACTTCACCGTCGTGGTTGAGCCCGCCGTGCCCGAATTGAAGCAACTGACGCAGGCGATGAATTCGATGGTGCTGCGGGTCAAGTCGATGTTTGAAGCGCAGGCCGAGCAATTGCAGATCTTGCGCGTGCAAGCGCATTGCGACTCGTTGACCGGCCTGAGCTCGCGCAAGCATTTTTTGGCCGAGCTGGATTCAGCGCTCAGCCGCGACGAAGGGCCGGTGCGGGCCGGGCTGGTGTTGTTGCGCTTGCGTGATCTGGTCGGGCTGAACCAGCGCTTGGGCAGGCCAGCAGTCGATCAAATACTGCTGGGTGTGGCACATGCGGTGCTGGCCTACCCGGAACGTGTGCGCGGCTGCCTGGCGGGTCGCTTGAACGGCTCGGACTTCGCCCTCTGGCTGCCCGCCCCCGGTGTTGCGGCCGAGACGGCGCATGCCCTGGCCGAGGCTTTGCGGGCCAGCCTGCCGGCCTTCGGCGGAGGCATCCAGGTGGCGCTCGGTGCCGTCGATCTGCCGCGCGAGCAAGCCGCAGGTATCTGGTTCGGCGAGGCGGATGCGGCGCTGGCGCGGGCCGAAACGCAGCCTGGCTTCGTCGTCGAGGCGCGTGTCGTGCCGGCGGCCAACGCGTCGGCCCAGCCCAATTCGGCGGCCCAGGCGGCCCAGGCGGCCCAGCCAGCCCAGTCGGTGACTCTGCCACCCCACCACCAGCAAGGCGAGCGGGTGTGGCGTGCCCAGATCATTGCGGCCCTGAACGAGCGCCGCGTTCGCTTGGTGCAGTTCCCCCTGCTCGACCGTGCAGGCAAGGTCTTGCATCTGGAATGCCCGTTGCAGATGCAACTCGACCCGCAAGGTGAGTTTGAAGCCGCCACTCGCTGGTTGCCGCTGGCCGTGCGCAGCCGCTTGACCGCCGAGGTGGACCTGCTTGCCGTCATGCTGGCGCTGGATTCGATCGCTCGCGACGGCTTGCAGCGCTGCATCAATATTGCGCCGGCCAGCTTGTTGGACGGCACCTTCGTCCCGCGCCTGCGCGAGCTGGTGTTCCAGTCGCCACAACTGGCACGCCGCCTGGGGTTGGAGCTGGCCGAAAGCGCCGCCATCCATCATTTCGACTTGTTGCAGGAGCTGGGTCGGCAGTTGCGGCCATTGGGCGTCAAGCTGGGCCTGGAGCATGCCGGTGCCGGGCTGGCTCATGTCGAGCGCCTCTATTTGGCCGGGCTCGACTATGTGAAGCTGGATGCCTCGGTGGTGGCCGGTGTGGCCGGTGACGCCGCCCGCGCCGCCTTTGTTCGCGGCATGCTGGTGATGCTGCGCAGCCTCGCCCTGAAGGTCTACGCCGAGGGCGTTGTCGACGGACTCGACGTGCAAGCGCTGTGGGACTGCGAAGTCGACGGCGTCACCGGACCTTGGGCCACCGCTCGGGAGCCTCAGGCCGGCGCGTAACGCGGCGCATCGGCATCAGGTCGGGCGCACCGACTTCACCTTGCAAGGCGCTTGGCCGGCGTCTTGCGGACCGAGTTCATGCGGGCCTGTAATTGGCTTTTCGCAGCCCCGATACCCCCGGCTGGCACAAGGGAAATTACCCGAAGCCATCCCGTGAATTGTGGGGGGGGCCCGTCGGCTCACCCGAACGGGTGATGCCAGCGCCAAGTTCCATCCCTACTATCGCGCGGTGAATGCGGCAGGGTCGGTTGCTGCTTGGTGGGTGTTGTCCTGTACGTACCCATTAAGTCAGTCTGAATAATGAATTACTGATTGCTTGCCTTCACGTCAAAAGGCCATCATTTCAGGGGAATCTCATGCGTCAATCGGTTCGTCGGCATCCGCACCATCTGTCCATCCGTGCCGTCGCACTGGCGGCCGCTTTGCTTGTTTCTGCCGACGGCCCTCAAGCGGCGGCGGTCAACTGGATCGGGGCCAATCACGGCTATT
>CANFYD010000428.1 GCA_947450745.1 Burkholderiales bacterium | reverse complement strand
GTCGTCCGCGGTCAATTGAGGAAGGTCGGCAATCAAGTCAACAAGGCCACCTGCCGCTTGTCGGGCAATTGCAAGAAAAAGAAAAAGGTCAGCGAAGTCTGCATGGCTGTGTTGGACGAAGAGTTCTATGCCCGCAAGTACACCACCCAAGTGGCGGGCAACGAAGCTTGGCATTGGGCAGAGTCGTCCGCCTGCAAGACAGCGAGCAAGCAAGGCAGCGCCGAGTTTGAAGTGGCGTATTACTTTGATCACAACAGGACACGTTACGGATTCAAAGGCAACGAGTCACCTGAAACATTGACCAAACATTGGTTGGACCACGGACGCAGCGATGGTGTGCAGGGCAGTGCAGACTTCAACATCGCTGACTACCGTGATCAGAATCCTGGCATCTGGGAAGCCATGAGCAGCAATTGGCTGGGCGTCTGGGATCACTGGCTGAAAAGCGGCATCAACGAAGGGCGCCCCATCAGCCGTGAATTCAGAGCCACCGAGTACTTGGCGCTCTACCCTGACTTGCAACAACTGCTGGGGGCCAACAACTACCCGGCAGCCTTCGACCATTGGGTGATCACCGGCAAAGCAGAAGGCCGCAAAGGCAGGACGCCGGGCACCGTCAACTAGTGTCGCGTCAAGTGTCAGATGCCAGATGTCGCATGACCGCGCAGCCATCGGCGTGCAGGGCTAGGCGCGGGCTGCGGCCCATGCCCAGTGCATGGGCATGGCTTGCAACAACGCCCTGCGCGCGAGGGCAAGTGGACGGCGGCAGATGGCGCTTGACACGACACCAGGAGCTTGGGCGCCGACATCAACATCCCCAAGGACAGTGAAGAAGTTAAAAAATTATTGACTAAGGCAGCAGCAAACCTGCTCGGCTGAACGGTGCAAGGGCGCTCATTGCTGAACGGCCTCGCACCAGCCCACGCCCGCGCAACTCACACCATCAGCGCCCGCATCGGGTGTTTGATGACAAACCACTTTCCCGCCTCGCTGCGGAACTCGACGTTGCAGCGATCGTCGTCCGACGCACCCGCATCAACCCGGCCTTCTGGCTACGGCGCGTGAACTTGCGCCGACAGGGTTCAGTGACGCAACAAATGCAATGGGGTCCCAGTCAGTGGTGTCGCTTCTGACTGCTCTGCCCTTCAATGATTGACGAAAAAACCATGAAAAAATTACTGCTTTGGATGGGCTTCACGCTCGCCAGCGCACTGGCGCTGCAGATGCCGTCGCAGGCGCAGGCGCAGGGCATGCCCGCCATCACGCCGAGTTTGCAAAAGATGCTGGCCGCGCTGCCGCTGGCCGATATGAAGGGCGAAGTACAGGGCATGGTCAAAACCCTGAAACAAACCAGCTGTGGTGGCGAGCTGAAGGACTGTTACAGCACCAAGTCCGGCCTCTTGCAGCTGTACTTCTTCACCAGCAAAGGTGCGCAACAAACCTTTCTGCTGGTAATCAACAAGAAAATGCCGATGCCCAGCCTGCTCAAACCGAATGTGCAGAAGCTGATGGGCGGCACCTCTTTGAGCGACCCCATCATTTCCATTTCGACGACGGACTTTGACCTCGACATGGCCAAGATGCCCGCCGAACTGCAGGCCGTGGTGCGCAACAGCTACTTCAACGTGAGCTCCCTCGCCTTCGCCAGCGGCGTGCAGTTGGCAGCCAGAGCCGAGCTCGGCGGGGTCATGAAGGTGACCATGGAAGGCTTGGGCGTGAAGGCCGATCAGATGACGCTGCGGGCTGCGGTGGCGATCCCCATTCCGACCGATCTGGCCGGCGCTGCCGGCACGGGAGCCGGGCTGGCCGATGCGCTCAAGCACAGCGACACGATGAAAAAGGCCGGTGCCGATGCGCTGAGCCCCGAGGCCTACATCGAATTCCAGTTCGCCCCCAACGCCAAGCTGCCCATGCTGCTGCCGCCGATGGATTTGACGGACGCGACGTTTTTTGTCGACAACTCGCTGACCTTTGGCTACAAGGGCAACGCCTACTTCAAGGGTGTGAACAACAAGAAAATACTGCTGCAGTTCCAGACGCAGCTCAGCCCACTCGGGGTCATGGACTTGCTGAGCTTTTCGTTCCGCATGGCCACGCCGCCCAACCTGACGCTGGAAGATGCGGCCAATGTGATGGTCGCGATGGCAAGCCCTGACGCGCGACTGGCTGCTTACGGGGGTGGCTTTATCGGTGGTATCGAATCGCTCAAGAAACCACTGCTCGCCGCTGTCGCACCGCTGTCCGTGTTCCAGCTGAAAAACCCTCAGCCGCATGCGGACTACAAGTTTGGCGACGCCAGCAAGCCCTTCCCCACCGAAGACAAATACTTCAACATCGCCTTGCTGGGGCCCCTGGCAGAGGGTGGGCCGCTGATGCAGCTCGCGGGCGACGCCGTCATTCTGGGTCAAACCATGGGGTCGCTGAATGTGTCCGCCGGCAAGTCGGGGTTTCACGGCGCGGTCGCGCAGAACATCAGCCTCAAGCTCGGGCCGTTGGGCAAGGTGACGATCGAGAAAATGCTGGCAGAAGCCGACATCGACAAAGACACCCAGCGGATTCGGCTGAAGGGAAATTTCGGCGGCCAAGTGGTCGAAATCTTGCTGGCGGGCAGCACGCTGACGATCAATGTGCCGGCGAACTGCGTGAATCCGTTCGAGATCAAGACCCAGCTCAACATCGAAGCGACCTCCAACATCGCCTCGATCTTTGACGGTCAGGGCGGTGTCACCGTCGATCCATCCAAGATCAGCGGATGCATCGGCAAGGAACTTGAAGCCGCCTACAACAAGATTGCCAATCAGTACAAGAACACGACGGGCTATGCGGCGAGCGCGGCCAATGCGGAGCTGAAGAAAATCTCGGATGCATCCGCTGCCGCAGCGAAGAAAGTTGCGGATGAAGCGGCCGCCGCAGCCGCAGCGTCCAAAAAGCTTGCCGATGACGCCGCAGCCGCAACGAAAAAAGCCTACGACGAGACGAAAAATACCGCCCGCAACCTGGCGAACAGCTCGACGAACGAGGCCAACAGATTTTTCAAAGCAGCCGATAACGCCTTCAAGGGGCTTGGCAAGAAAAAGCGGCATTCGAAGGGCCCCGATCCCTTGTTCGCGTCCTCCGTGTTCGACTGGGATTACTACTACGACAACCATCCCGAGCTGGTGGCACAAGGCATCGATCTGGCGACTTACTGGCGCGACACGGGAGCCATCGCAGGCCATCAAGGCAGCAACGAGTTCAACGTCAACTTCTACCGCGAACGTTATGCCGACGTGATGCGACTGTGCTCTAACCTGCAATGCGCAAGGCAGCATTGGCTGGACATCGGTCTCTACCAGGGGCGCCAGGGCAGCCCGAGCTTCAGCATCGCCAGCTACCTCAACCGCTACCCGGATCTGCGGTCCCAATTCGGTAACGGCGAATTTGCGGGCGCGTTCGAAGACTGGTTTGCCTTCGGCATCGCTGCAGGCCGCAGCGGCAGCCCAAATCCTGATTACACGGGCAGCTTGCCGGGCCCGACGATTGCGGGCGGCGGTGACGGAGAAGTCCTTTGGGACGACTTCGGCCAATGCGCCGAGTCCTACGTCGACGGTGTGCGATTGCGTACCGGCGGCAGCATAGACGGCGCGCAGTTTCACTACGCCAACAAGGACTGGGCCGCGCCCCACGGCTATCAAGGCAACGCCAACGAGGCCTACGACCTGGAGATCGTGCTGCCGACCGGCGAATATTTCACCGCTGTTGAGTTCGTTGCTGGGGGTCATGTCGACAGCCTGTTGTTCAGAACCAGCCGGGGCCGCACGATCGGACGCTATGGCTACCTCGGCGGCCAGATCACAGGTTCGTTCACGGTCGCGCCCGGACAAAAGCTGGGTTGCATGGCGGGTCGCTCGCGCTCGTCCATCACCCAACTGGTCTTTTCATCGACGGGGCCGCGCTGAGCGGCGCTTTAGACAAGAATCAACCGGCTGCAACCCGATAGCCCAGTTGCGCCAAGCCAGCTGATGTTGGCACATCGCTGCCGGCGCAG
>CANFYD010000427.1 GCA_947450745.1 Burkholderiales bacterium | reverse complement strand
GTCCAACGAGGATGTCCTCGACGTGGTCAAGATCTTGGTCGAGTTGCGCAATGGCCGTGGTGAAGTCGACGACATCGACCATTTGGGCAACCGTCGCGTGCGTTGCGTCGGCGAGTTGGCCGAGAACCAGTACCGCTCCGGTCTGGCTCGTATCGAAAAAGCCGTCAAGGAGCGTCTGGGCCAGGCCGAAACCGAATCCCTGATGCCGCATGACCTGATCAACTCCAAGCCGATTTCTGCGGCGTTGAAGGAGTTTTTCGGTGCTTCGCAGCTGTCGCAGTTCATGGACCAGACCAACCCGCTTTCCGAGATCACGCACAAGCGTCGCGTCTCGGCACTCGGGCCCGGCGGTTTGACACGTGAGCGCGCTGGCTTTGAAGTGCGTGACGTGCACCCGACCCATTACGGCCGGGTTTGCCCGATCGAAACGCCCGAAGGCCCGAACATCGGCCTGATCAACTCGCTGGCTTTGTATGCACAGTTGAACGAGTACGGCTTTCTGGAAACACCTTATCGTCGCGTCGTCGATGGCAAGGTGACGAGCCAGATCGACTACCTGTCGGCGATCGAAGAAGGCAAGTACGTCATTGCCCAGGCGAATGCGACGCTGAGTACCGAAGGTGCTTTGACGGACGAGTTGGTGTCGGCCCGTGAAAACGGTGAGTCGGTGCTGACCTCGCCGGAGCGCATCCAGTACATGGACGTGGCACCGACGCAGATCGTTTCGGTTGCTGCATCTTTGGTGCCCTTCCTTGAGCACGACGATGCAAACCGCGCCTTGATGGGTGCGAATATGCAGCGTCAGGCCGTGCCGATCTTGCGTCCTGAAAAGGCCTTGGTCGGTACCGGTGTGGAGCGCGTTGCGGCCAAGGACTCGGGCACTGTGGTGGCCTCACGTCGTGGCGGTATCGTTGACTACGTGGACACCAACCGCATCGTGATTCGCGTCAATGACGACGAAACCGTGGCGGGCGAAGTCGGCGTCGACATCTACAACCTGATCAAGTATCAGCGTTCGAACCAGAACACCAACATTCACCAGCGCCCGATCGTGCGCCGCGGTGACCATGTGGCAGCCGAAGACATCATTGCCGATGGCGCGTCCACCGACATGGGTGAGTTGGCGCTGGGACAGAACATGTTGGTCGCCTTCATGCCCTGGAACGGCTACAACTTCGAGGACTCGATCCTGATCTCGGAGCGTGTGGTGGCTGAAGACCGTTACACCTCGATTCACATCGAAGAGTTGGTCGTCAACGCCCGTGACACCAAGCTGGGCAGCGAAGAAATCACCCGCGACATTCCAAACTTGTCCGAGCAACAGCTCGGCCGTCTGGATGAGTCCGGCATCGTCTACGTGGGTGCCGAAGTTGGCCCTGGCGACGTGCTGGTCGGCAAGGTCACGCCGAAGGGCGAAACCACGCTGACGCCTGAAGAAAAGCTGCTGCGCGCCATCTTCGGCGAGAAGGCTTCGGACGTGAAGGACACGTCACTGCGTGTCGATCAAGGCACCAGCGGCACCGTCATCGACGTGCAAGTCTTCACCCGTGAAGGCATCCAGCGCGACAAGCGCGCCCAGCAGATCATTGATGACGAGCTGAAGCGCTTCCGTCTGGACTTGAACGATCAGTTGCGCATCGTCGAGGCTGACGCCTTTGACCGGATTGAAAAGCTGCTGGTAGGCCGTGTGGCCAACGGTGGGCCGCAAAAGATCGCCAAGGGCACGATCATCGACAAGGCTTATTTGGCTGGCGTCGAGAAGTTCCACTGGTTTGACATCCGTCCTGCAGAGGATGATGTGGCCAATCAGCTGGAATCGATCAAGAACTCGCTGGAGCAAACCCGTCACAGCTTCGACTTGGCTTTTGAAGAAAAGCGCAAGAAGCTGACGCAGGGCGACGAGTTGCCCGCCGGCGTGCTGAAGATGGTCAAGGTCTATTTGGCCGTCAAGCGTCGCTTGCAGCCCGGTGACAAGATGGCCGGCCGTCACGGTAACAAGGGCGTGGTGTCCAAGATCGTTCCGGTCGAAGACATGCCTTATATGGCCGACGGCACCACCGCCGACATCGTGCTGAATCCTTTGGGCGTGCCTTCACGGATGAACGTCGGTCAGGTGCTGGAAGTGCATTTGGGCTGGGCCGGCAAGGGCATTGGCCAGCGCATCGGCGACATGCTGCAGGAACACGCTCGCGTGTCCGAACTGCGCAAGTTCTTCGACGAGCTGTACAACCAGTCGGGCGGCAAGACAGAACGTCTTGACGAGCTGAGCGATGTGGAAATCGTCGAAATGGCTCGCAATCTGACCAAGGGTGTGCCGTTCGCAACACCGGTGTTCGATGGTGCCAAGGAAGAAGAAATCCGCACCATGCTGAAGCTGGCTTTCCCGGACGATGTGGCCGCCAAGATGGGCCTGACATCGACGCGCACGCAGGCTTATTTGTCTGATGGCCGCACCGGTGAGAAGTTCGAGCGTCCGACGACGGTGGGTTATATGCACGTGCTGAAGTTGCACCACTTGGTGGACGACAAGATGCACGCGCGTTCGACTGGACCTTACTCGCTCGTCACCCAGCAACCGCTGGGAGGCAAGGCGCAGTTCGGTGGTCAGCGTTTCGGTGAGATGGAAGTGTGGGCGCTGGAAGCTTATGGCGCCTCCTACATCTTGCAGGAAATGCTGACTGTCAAGTCAGACGACGTGAACGGCCGGACCAAGGTCTACGAGAGCATCGTCAAGGGTGAGCACACGATTGAAGCCGGCATGCCGGAATCCTTCAACGTGTTGATCAAAGAAATCCGTTCGCTCGGTATCGATATTGAGTTGGAGAAGAACTAAAGACGCTGCGGGACAGAACTGGCGTTGCGCTGAAGACGCACTGCAGCCCTGTCCCCAGCTGATCAGAAGTTTTTTGATATCCAACCAAATGCACACAAGGAGTTATGCATGAAAGGCTTGCTGGACCTTTTCAAGCAGTTCACACCCGACGAACATTTCGACGCAATCAAGATCGGGCTCGCATCGCCCGAAAAGATTCGCTCGTGGTCATTCGGCGAGGTGAAGAAACCTGAGACGATCAATTACCGCACGTTCAAGCCTGAGCGTGACGGTCTGTTCTGCGCCAAGATTTTTGGTCCCATCAAGGACTACGAATGCTTGTGCGGCAAGTACAAGCGCCTGAAGCATCGCGGCGTGATTTGCGAGAAGTGCGGCGTTGAAGTCACACAGACCAAGGTACGCCGTGACCGCATGGGTCACATCGACCTGGCCGCACCGTGTGCCCACATCTGGTTCCTGAAGTCCTTGCCGTCGCGCTTGGGGCTAGTGCTGGACATGACGCTGCGCGACATCGAACGCGTCTTGTACTTTGAGGCCTACGTCATCGTTGACCCTGGCATGACTCCGCTGAAGAAATTCGGCATCATGACCGAGGACGATTTCGACGCCAAGCGGCTTGAATTTGGTGACGAATTCGTGGCGTTGATGGGCGCAGAAGGTATCAAGCGCTTGTTGGAAGACATGGATCTCGACGTCGAGATCGATCGTTTGCGCAACGACATGACCGGCTCAGAGCTGAAGGTCAAAAAGAATTCCAAGCGCCTGAAGGTCATGGAAGCCTTCAAACGGTCCGGCATCAAGCCGAACTGGATGGTGCTGGAAGTTCTGCCCGTGTTGCCGCCGGACCTGCGTCCGTTGGTGCCGCTGGACGGTGGCCGCTTCGCGACTTCCGACCTGAACGACCTGTATCGCCGCGTCATCAACCGCAACAACCGCCTGGCGCGTCTGTTGGAGTTGAAGGCACCTGAAATCATCGTGCGCAATGAAAAGCGCATGTTGCAGGAAGCCGTTGACTCGCTGCTGGACAACGGTCGTCGCGGCAAGGCGATGACGGGTGCCAACAAGCGTGCGCTCAAGTCGCTGGCCGACATGATCAAGGGCAAGAGCGGGCGTTTCCGGCAGAACTTGCTGGGCAAGCGCGTCGACTACTCGGGCCGTTCGGTCATCGTGGTGGGTCCGACGTTGAAGCTGCATC
>CANFYD010000426.1 GCA_947450745.1 Burkholderiales bacterium | reverse complement strand
CGTGGTGCACGTCCAGGCGGCTGCCGGTGCCTTCTTCACCGGACCAGCCGTGCCAAGCCACGCGCGCGGGCTGGCCCGTGACCGGTGCGACATGCTCAACCACCTGGGCTTCCACGGGGAAGCCAAACGTAGAAAAGTAGAAGCGAACCAGGTTTTCCAACTCAGGACCCTTGCCGTCGTAGAAGCGGACGTCGGCCGAGTTGGCGTAGTAGGTGGGCCAGCGGCTGGGGATGTTCAGGAACGGCCACACGTCTTCAACCGTCAGGCCGGTGACGATAACCTCGTTGGAGCAGAAGTTGTCGGTGTAGCCGGGGACGTAGCCCGCGGGCCAGAGGATGTCGCTCATGTTCGGTTCCTTTGAAGTGGAAGGTGGCGAAATGCCAGTGCCGTCATGGTGCGTGGCTCAAGCTCATAAGTGAACTCATCACTTCTGATGCACCTCATCAGCCAAATTGATTTCTTGCGTTGCATGCGGATCGGACAGTGTGAACTTGTGCAAAGCTGGCGACCAGGACTGGACTTGCGTCATGTCTAAGATATATCATAGACCTATCTTAATACTCAACGAGAATCATATGCACCAGATCACTGAACCCTCACACCGCTTCGCCCGTCCGGAGCACCACAGTGGCCGCGCACACGGCCGTGATCGCTACCACGCCATGACAGGTGCGCCCTCGGGCGGTCGAGGGGGGCACGGCCACATGGGCCACGGCGGCAGTCGGGGCGGTGGCGGCCATGGCCGCGGACGCGGCGGCCGAATGTTTGAGCACGGCGCGATCAAGTTGCTGGCTCTCAGCCTCGTGGCAGAGCGCCCATGCTACGGCTACGAACTCATCAAGCACATCGAAGGCTTGGTCGGCGGCGAATACAGCCCCAGCCCAGGCGTCATCTATCCGACCTTGACCTATCTGGTCGACATGGGCTGGGCCACCTTGTCTGAGGCCGATGCTGGCCGCAAGCAGTACACGGTCACGGCAGCTGGCCTGGAGCAATTGGAGCGACAGCGTGCCGACCTCACAGCCTTGACCGAGCGCTTGCAGGCCGTGCGATCGGGAGCCCAGTCGCGCCGTTCTCCAGATGTGGAGCGGGCCATGGGCAACCTGAAGGCTGTCCTGCACACACGCTTGTCTGGCGTCGATGACGATGGCGCGCGCGCCCGCAGGGTGGCTGCCCTGATCGACGAGGCCGCGCTGGCCATCCAGCGCCTGGAGAACTGACCATGAAACAGCACCGCTACCGCCTGACCGTGGATCACCTGGCCATGCCCGATGGCAGCGCGCCGACGCCGCCGCGCAGCCTGCAATTCGAGGCCGGCAACCACGATGACATCCTCGCCATCGTCGAGCGCATGCGCAGCCGCGGGGATCTCCCAGAGGCCGACGCCACAGCGCTGGCCGTGGGCCTGAAGCTGTTCAGCGAAGTGATGTTGCAGAACCGTGGGCTGCCGCTGTTCACCGACTTCGCCCCGCACTTCAAAGCCTTCATGCAGCAACTCAAGCAAGGCCCGGTATCCTCAGAAAGAACCTGAATCATGAATCGACGCCACTTCTCCAGTGCTCTGCTGGCAAGTGCCGCAGCGGCCGCCACCGGCTGCACCAGCACCAGCCTGAAAAGGAGCCCTGACCCGCTGTTGCTCGACCCCTCCCGCTACACACCCCAGACCGTGGAGGTGAACGGCCAGACCTTGAGGGTGCGGGCCTTCGAGAACCTGCCCGTGGTCGCCCGGCCCGTGGAGCCGCAGTACCAGGCGCTGAACCTGTACGTGCCCGAAGCCTACTTCACCGGCGGGCGCATCGGCCGCTTCGATGCGCGCACGGCGCCCATCTTTCTGCCCAACGCGGTAGGCGGCTACATGCCGGCCAAGCCGGGCACCCTGAACAACGCCATGTCCGGTCCTCCTGGTCAGGTGCCAGGGGCCAACGCCAGCGCGGTGGCGCTGTCGCTGGGCCACGTGGTAGCTGCGCCGGGCGCTCGCGGACGCACCCTGCGGGCGGCAGATGGACGCTGGACCGGCAAGGCCCCAGCTGCCATCGTTGACCTCAAGGCCGCCGTGCGCTGGTTGCGCCACAACGCGGACCGCTTGCCCGGAAACGTCGAGCGCATCATCTCCAATGGCACCAGTGCGGGCGGGGCACTGTCGGCCCTCTTGGGCGCCAGTGGCAACCACCCCGACTACGAGGCCGATCTGCGTGCCCTGGGCGCTGCGCCCGGCAGAGACGACATCCATGCCGTGTCGGCCTATTGCCCCATCACCAACCTGGCCCGTGCCGACGAGGCATACGAATGGCAGTTCGACGGCCTGCGCGAGTACAGAAATGTCTCCATGTCCATGCTGGACTTTCGTGTGCAGCGCCAGGAGGTGGTAGCCCAGCTCACCGATGCGCAACTGGCGCTCTCGGCAGAGATGCGTGCCAACTTCGCGGCCTACGTCAACAGCCTGAAGCTGCAGGCAGCAGACGGTGCACCGCTGATGCTGCAAGCGGACGGCCGTGGCAGCCTGCGCGACCATGTCGCCGCGCTGCTGCTCGCCTCGGCACAGCGAGCGTTGGCGGCAGGTCAGGATGTGACCGCGGCGCCTTGGCTTCAGATGCAGGGCGGCCAGGTCATCGCGGTGGATTTCAGCGCCTATGCGCGTGCTGTGGGGCGTATGAAGGCCCAGCCGGCTTTCGATGGCTTTGCACTGGAGACGGGCGAGAACCAGCTGTTCGGCGACAGCGCCAACGACAAGCGTCATTTCACCGCCTGGTCTTCCCGCCACAGCCAAGTGCCCGGTGCCACGATGGCCGAAGTCGCCACGGTGAAGGCCATGGATGCCATGCAGCAGTTGATGGATCCGCGCTCGACTGTCGCCCCACACTGGCGTATTCGACACGGCGCAGCGGATCGCGACACGTCGCTGGCTATACCAGCGCTGCTGGCCGCCGCTGCGCGCCGTCGTGGCGGGAGCGTCGATCTGGCGCTGCCCTGGGCGCGTCCGCACAGTGGCGACTACAACCTCGATGAACTGTTCGCCTGGACGATGTCCAGTGCTGGCGCGTGAAGGGTCTCGCTCTGTGGTCCATCCTTCCACTCTGAAACGTTCTACCGCGGGGCGTGGTTCATGCGGCGAGAGCAGCAAGGCGTTGCCGGCCAGCCGCGCCATCGCGTCCACCCTCGCCACGGTTGTCTTGTCCGTCGGCCTGGCCCATGCGTCCGCGGCGCCGGAGGCCGGCGCGCTGCTGCGTGCCGTGGTGCTGAACATGGGCAGCGATGCGCCCCGCATCACCGACCCACGCTATGACCGGTACTTCAAACAAGGGTCGGCCGCGGCTGGCGTGGCTGGAGTTATCGCGGCAAGCAAGTTCCGCATCAACGGTCTGCCGATCCCTGCCAGCGAAGCCGACTTCCGACGCGTCACCCCGCAGGGTTACACGGTCAACCAGGTGACTTGGCTCGCTCAAGACGCAGTGGTGGGCACATGGAAAGGCGGCTACCGCGGCCAGCAGCCTGCCGCTTCGTATGACGGCGCAGCGCTGGCCGTGGCCACGGGCATCGTGGCGGGGCTCGAAGTACGTCTCTACGACAGTGATGGGGATCGCTTCGTCGACACCATCGAAGCCGACTTTCAAGAAGGCGTGCAGGTGCAAACGATCACGCGCAACGCAGACAGCACCATCAGCGTGCGCCGTGGCGCTATCGATGTGGCACAGCGCACCGCCGGCGAGGGGAGGGTCTTCGACGCTGAACGCTTCACGGACACGTCGGGTGAACGCATCGCGGCCCAGGCATTCGATCCGGCGATCCGGCCGGGCGACGTGGCCCTGTTCTGGTGGGGTCCGCAGGGCTGGGCCATGCGTCGCGCCCGCGAAGTGCACGGCGTGTTCATCGATGGTCAAGACCACAAGACTTACAACATCGACGGCCACAACTACGCAGATGCGATACGCTTCTCGCGCGACAACCTGAGCATTGCCAACCGGCCCGGCGAGTTTGTGAACGAGCAGAAGTTCTTTGGACTGAACAACAACGCCCAGAGTCGGAAGGTGAGCT
>CANFYD010000425.1 GCA_947450745.1 Burkholderiales bacterium | reverse complement strand
TGTGGCTGCTGTGGATGCTGCGGCTTGCTTGGCCATTTGCGTTGCAGCAATGGCTTGCTGCAACGCGACCAGGCGTGCCAGGTCTGCCGCCGTGGATTCGGCCGTTCGGTCAGATTCGTGGGCGACGATGCGCAGGCTGTGCAGGTCGGACTTGCAGGCTTGCAGATCCACCGCCGCCGCCGAGTTGGCGGGCCGCTTCAGTGATTCGTTCACGCTCGGCGGCTTGGGCGGCGATCCGCAAGAGCCCAGCATCAGCAGCAGCGGAATCTGCAGCCAGGTGATTGTCGGAAAGGTGCAGCGCATGGTTTCTCTCCTCTGAAATGCTCAGTGCTGCACGGCGGGTGAGGGCGCCTCTTCGCCCGCTATCCGTACGCCGTCACTGTCGTGGTTGTCTTCCGCAACAAGCTCGATGGAGCCGCCAGCGTCTTGGCCCGATGGCTCGAAGAAATTCAGCAAGGTGGCGGCGATCTGATCCGGCGGCGCATCGAAGCAGTCCGGCAAGGCGCTGAAGTCATGTGCCAGCGCTTCAACGTTCAAACCGTCGCCGGGCTGCAGGTCGTCATCGGCGAAGCGCCAACGCTGCTGCACGCGAGCCTGGTGCAGGTCCATGTCCATCAGTGGCACCGCAGGCGGCGGCCGCAGCCGGGCCGTGAAGACTTGCTCCCGGTGGTAGCGGATCTTCTCGCCCAGGATGGGCTTGCAGTTCTCCAGGATCACCACCAGGCGCTCGCTGCCGAGTTCCTTGAACTCTTGCGGCAACAGCAGGGCGCGGCGCTGATCGCTTTCGTTCGTGCTGCTGCCGCTGGAGGCATGTTGGCTGAAGGACCGGCTACGCCCGCGCGAGGTGGCGCGCTCGGTGAACTGGCCGAGCATGGCGCTGTACTCGTCGGCGTCCCGCTGCTCGCGCGGGGCGTACAGGATCTGCAGGCCGTGGTTGGTGGCGAAGGTGCGGGCCTCCTTGTCGCCGTAGACGGCGTCCAGTTGCGACATCGCTTGCACGACGGTCAAGAGCCTCAAGTTGTAGCCCGCCAGAAAAGCGGCGGCC
Organism: Burkholderiales bacterium; assembly: GCA_947450745.1. Taxonomy (GTDB): domain Bacteria; phylum Pseudomonadota; class Gammaproteobacteria; order Burkholderiales; family Burkholderiaceae_C; genus Paucibacter_A. Next base: position 3,003 of record CANFYD010000425.1, on the reverse strand, counting down.
GACGAGATGATGCCGACCCGCCCCATCGCTGCAAACTCGTCATTGACGAGCAGGCACTGAAACTTCAGCCCGGCATCCCGCTCAGGCAGGTGCTGCGTGTTCAAGCTCACCAGTTGCGAGAAAAACAGGTTCAGCAGCGGCCGCGCATTGGCCAGCCGGTTCGGCGGGATGCGCACATAGATCGACAGGCGCCGGCGCCGCACATCTTCCAGCCGAAAGTCGTCGGCGCTGGTGGCCGCGTCCACGACCGCATCGGCGAATATCGTCAGTGGCGCGGTGAGGGTGGAGACGATGCTGGTCAAGGTGTTCTCGGAGTTGGACAGCAGGCGCTGCAGCGCGTCGGTGCATTCGTCCGACAGCGGATGGCCATCCGCCTTGCGCTGGGCGATCAGGGCCGACAGGTGAGCCTTCAGCGATTGGCCTCGCCCGGACGCCTGGCGCAGCAGCTCGCCGATGCTGCGCGGCAGGGCCGGCGACTCCAGCAGCAGCAAGCCCAGCCCGAGGAAGAGGTTGCGCGCCTGGTCGTTGAAAAAAGCCTCCGAAGAGGTGCCGCTGCCGTCGTTCGGGAAGAACACCTGCCCGATGTTCAGCAGGTCACCGACCCGGTGCAGCGAACTGCTGCGCACGGCGGTCAGCGGGTTCCAGCGGTGGCTGCGCGCCGCGTCGTCGAACGGCGAGAAAGCGAAGACGGCCTGGCCGCATTCGGCACGGTAGCCGGCCGTGACGTCGTAGTTCTCACCCTTGATATCGAGGACGACGACCGAGTCGGGCCAGTTCAGCAGGTTGGGGATGACCACGCCGACACCCTTGCCGCTGCGCGTCGGGGCCGACAACATGACCGAGAGCTGGCCGGGCAGGGCGAGGAACTGGCCCCGGTGGCGGCCGATCAGGATGCTGGGGCCGGCCGCTGCTGAGCGGTCCAGCAAGCCCGCGCGCATCACCTCGCCCGGGTTGGCAAACCTGGCGTCGCCATGCAAAGGCCGCCGAGGGCGACTGGCGGCGAACAGCACGCCGGGCAGCGCGACCAGCAGCGCAAAACCGGATACCCCCATCGACATGAACAGCTTCTTGCGCAGCGGCCCATCGTCGGCATAGAGCGCCCAGTACTGCGTGATGCTCAAGAACTTGGCCTGGTGCGGGTCGGCCTTGTTCAGCAGCAGGAACAGCACGGCCGACAGGTACACCGCCGCGCAAGCCAATGCGACAAAGCCCAAGACAGCGAACACCGCGGCGGCCAGCTTGCGGCCTCTCGGCCAAGTGGCCATCGGCATGGCCAGGCCCGTGCTCATGGCTCGCACCCCTCTCGTGAGTCACGCGGCTCGTAGAAGATTTCAGAGATGAAGCGCCCGCGCTCGTCCCGATCAAACTGCACCACCACATCGACGACGATGTTCAGCAGGGCCTTGATCTCGTCCATCCTCAGCCCGCCGCCGGCACCGCTCTCGCGGATCATCAGCGCCATCTGCTCGAAGGCGAGGGCGCAACTGCCCGCGTGCACGCTGGTGATGCTGCCCGGATGACCCGAGGCGGCCAGCCGCACGAAGGAAAAGCATTCGTCGCCGCGCAGCTCGGCCAGCAAGATGCGATCCGGCTTCATGCGCAGGCAGGCTTCGAGCAGGTGCTTGGCGGTGACCTTGGCCGTGCCTTGGCTATCCTTGCTGTAGAACAAGTGCACGACATTCGGATGGTTCGGCAGCGTCAGCTCGGCCGTGTCCTGGATCGTGATCAGCCGCTCTTGCTGCGGCACTTCTTCGACCAGGCCCTTCATGAAGGTGGTCTTGCCGGAACCGGTCTTGCCGCTGACGACGATGGTCTGATGCTTGCGCACCGCCAGGCGCAGAAACTCGGCGTAGCGGCAGGCCGCTTTGAGCGACAGCAGTTCCTGCTCGAAAGGCTGCAGATCGCTGTGTGGCGCGCCGGCGACGGCAGCCGGGCTTACGTCAACCCGCTCGGCAGTCCTTGCATCAACCCTATCAAACAAACCGTCGCGCTCGAAGTCATCCAAGCGCTTGATCAGCTGGGACGGTTTGCGCACCGTGATCGAGACCGTGCCCCGCGTGACCGCCGGCGGGACGGCGAACTGGATGCGCTCGCCACTGGGCAGGGTGGCGGACAGCAGCGGCCGCTCCTGGTTGATCTGCTGGTCGCAGAAGGTGGCTACCGCCGTCGCCAGCGACAGGCAGCGCTCCTGGGTCATCTCGGGGGCCAGCAGCTGCCGCCAGCCCTGGGCCGTTTCGACGAGCAGCTCGCCAGGGTGGTTGACGCAAACTTCCAGCACGCCGGGCGTGTCGAGCTGCTCGCGCAAGGGCCGCAGGAACTCGACCACGGAGGTGGCATCGCCGCACCAACTTCCGGTCAAACCATCGGTGTCAAGGGCTGCGGTGTTCATCGGGCTGTCGCCTTCAACTCGTAGACCGACGAGAAGTCCACATCGCGTGCGACATAGATGCCGACGATGCCGCCCTGGTTCTGGTAGACCAGCGGCGGGATGTTGATCGTGCTGTCCAGCACCTTCTCGGCCAGCTTGCTGGTGTTGGCCGTCGTGGAGGGCAGCACGACGGTGTTGGCTTGCGTGTCGCTCGCCTGGTTCTGGATGACCAGCTTGACCGAGTCGTCGATCAGCGACAACAGCATGGCCGCGCCGATGCGTTCGCCCCAGCGGTTGTCGACATGGCCGTCGATGCCGGACTCGCCGAGCTGGCCTGTGCCGGGCGAGTCGATCTCCACCGTCACGCCGTTCGGGGTGCGGATGCGCGTCCACAGCACGGGAATGCGCACCGTGCCCGGGCGGACCGAGGCAATCCGGTATTCCCCGTCGATGTGCGAGCCGCGCTCGATCAGCAGCACGCGGCCGTCGTCGCTGAAGACATGGCGTTGCACCAGGCAGCCGACCAGGCCTGAATTGGCGCTGATCAGCTTCGTCTTCAGCGCGCAGGTGAAGGCGGTTCCCTTGGGCAAGATGAGGCTGCGGTTGCCCAGCATCGAGGCCGCCACGCGCGGTGT
>CANFYD010000424.1 GCA_947450745.1 Burkholderiales bacterium | reverse complement strand
TGTGGGCAACCGCATCGTGCATGAATGGCTGGTGCGCGACCAAGCGGCCATCGCGCGACAACTGGGGCGACACGAACGCGATGTGGCACAGGACTGGTTGGATCAGTTGGGCGCTTGGCAAAAGCCCGCCATGCCGACAGCACCCGGCGGTTACCTGTCCTATCTGGATCCGCATCCATTGGCAGTCGCTTACGCCAACAGCTTGCAGCAGGTCTGGGCTGCGGCAGACACCGCAGGCCTGAAGCGCAGCCACGCCGGCAGCGTCATCACCGCGCTACCGGGCGGCGAGATGGCCGTGGGCCTCCCTGCCTTGCAGAGTTTTTGGCGCGCCATGACGGGCTCGCTGAGTGGTGCCTGCCTTCAGGTCGAGCATTTGGTGGCGAACGAACGCCGCGGGCGGGCCACCGCCGTGGCAGCGCGCTGGCGCGTACGGGCTAGCCACTTGGGTCATGGTCGCTACGGGCAAGCCACCGGGCGGCCGGTTGAAATCATGGGGATCTCGCATGCAGAGTTCGAGGACGGCAAGGTCGTGCGGGAGTGGCACTTGATTGACGACGTCGCCATTTGGATGCAACTGCTCGATCCGAGGGTCTGACCATGGCACGCGTTCAATTGAAAGGTGTTGCCAAGCGCTGGGGCAATACAACCGCTGTTGAGGCGATGGATCTTGACATCGCCTCCGGTGAGTTTCTCGTGCTGCTTGGGCCTTCGGGCTGCGGCAAGACCACCACCATGCGCATGGTCGCTGGCCTGGAAGATCCCAGCGAAGGCGATGTCTGGATCGGTGATCGTCGCGTCAACGATTTGGAGCCGAAGGACCGAGATGTTGCCATGGTGTTCCAGAGTTATGGCTTGTATCCGAACATGACGGTACGCGAGAACATTGCCTTTCCGCTCAAGATCCGGGGCGCGCCGCCAGCCCAGATTGGCCCCGCCGTGCAAAAGGCCGCCGAGCGTGTCGAACTGCTTGACTTCATGGAGCGCAAACCGAAGGAGCTGTCGGGTGGGCAACGCCAGCGTGTCGCGCTGGCTCGCGCCATCGTTCGTCAACCGGCCGTGTTCCTGATGGACGAGCCGCTGTCCAACCTCGACGCCAAGTTGCGGGTCAGCATGCGCGCGCATTTGAAAAATCTGCACCACGAACTGGGCGTGACCACCATCTACGTGACCCACGACCAGATCGAAGCGATGACCTTGGCTGACCGCGTGGTGGTGATGAGCAAGGCACAAATCCAGCAGATCGGCACGCCCGAGGCGATCTACAACGACCCGGCCAATCTGTTCGTGGCCGGCTTTATTGGCTCTCAGCCAATGAACCTGATTGAAGGTGAGTTGCTCGACGGCCGCTTTGTCGCTCCCGGAGTCAGCATCGCCGGCTTCGGCGTGTCGACGCGCACCGGCGTTGTGTTGGGCGTGCGGCCCGAGGATCTGACCTTGTCCGACGCTGCTGCGGCGGCAGTTCAGGGCCCCGTCTTCAGCGTGGAGCTCACCGGTGAAGCCACACTCGTCACGCTGCGCGCGGGGCAACATCTGGTGGCAGCACGCGCGTCCAAGGTGTTCCGTGTGCCCATCAACACTCCCATCTCGCTGAGTACCGACGCGAAGCGCTGTTTCCTGTTCGATGCTGCCAGCACCCTGCGCATCCGCTCCGAAGTTCAGGCATGAAGCGCCGTCAACTGCTTGTCGGCGCACTTTCTGCCGGTGTGGCGCCCCCCTTGCTGGCTGAACCACTGTGCAGGCAATTCGGTTTACAAGGCCGGCTGGAACTGGTCGCCAACTCGTATCCGGTCATGCAGCATCTGGCCCAGAGGGCCACCACCTGCAACGGCGCTGGTCTGCATGTCAATTTCAAGCTCACGCCGCGAGCGCAGAGTGAGGTGGAAACCGCCTTTGCCTCGGGCGGTAAATCGCCGTTTGATGCGGCAGTCGTGTCAGCCAGTGTCTTCAGTGACCTCTACGCCCGCAGTCAGCTCTACACGCTGACCGACCTGGTGCGCAAGTACGGGGCGCGCTACAAGCTCGAAGAACGGATGCTGGTGCGCATGGACGGCGAGGTGATGGCCATTGCCTTCATGCAGAACACGCAGAGCCTTTACTACCGGCGCGACCTGTTCCAGCGCCACGGTATCGCGGTGCCCACCACCTATGACCAGATGCTTGAAGCTGCAACGCGCCTCCGCGCGCTGGAGCCCAACATCGCCAATCCGATTGCCCAGACCTATGCCCAAGGGTGGGACTTGGCGACTGAATTCACCAACCTGCTGTTCAGCCTGGGCGGCAGTTTCTTTCGGCCCGGCAGTGCGGAGCCTGTGTTTCATGGCTCCGAGGGTGTGGCCGCCGTGGCGCTGATGCGCTCGCTGCTGCCCCAGATGTCGCCCAATGCTCTGGCGTCGAACTCCGACGATGTGATGAATCAATTGCAGCAAGGGCGCGCCGCGATGGGCGTGCTCTGGGCGAGCCGCGCCATACGCATGGACGACCCCAGCGCTTCCCGCGTGGCAGGGTTGATCGACTTTGCTGCGGCACCCGCCGCGAAGCGGGGCGGCGGCAGTGCTGCCCATCTGTGGTGGGATGGTGTCGTGTTGCCTCGTCACGGACCGGCCCAACGCGAAGCCACCTTTCTTGTGCTGATGGAGATGTTGTCCGAAGCTTCCGTGGAGGCCGGTAACGACCTCACCATCTGGGTGCGCAGCAACTACAAACCGGGCCGTACCGGCAAGGGTGTGGCCCAGGCCATGGCGGCCGGTGCCCGCATGTGGCCGGCTGAACCGTTCTTCAACTTGGCGCATATTCAGGTCGGCAAAGTGTTGGCTGACGCGATCAAGGGCGTGCGTGATCCGGCCGCAGCGTTGGCAGGTGCCGCCGCAGCCTACCGACTGACGGCCATCGAAAAGGGTTACATCCGGGGAGACTTGGCATGAAGTTGAAGAGCTTTCTTCAATTCTCCGCACCGTCGATGCTGTTGATGTTGGCTTTGCTGGCTTTCCCGATGGGAATGACGCTGTGGCTGTCGGTGCGCAATTGCACGCCGCAACTCGAGCTGGTCACCATCCAGCAGACAGGGCCGTTCGGTGCGGCCACGGTGACCAGCCAGCGTGCGCGGGTCGATGCAACGGGACGTGCGGTGCAGCAGTGCCGTTTCGTGGGCCTCAGCTACTACCGCAACATTCTTGGCCTGACCAAGGACCCCGCCGAAACCCAAGCACTCGCGTTGTCGGCTGGGTCAGAAGTGCCGGCGAGCGACAGCCACAACGAGTTCATCGGGGCGCTCGCCTTCACGCTGCTGTACACCTTGACTACGACACCGTTCATCTTGGCCGGCGGCTTGGCCTTGGCCTTGCTGATGAACCAGGTGACACGGCGGCTCAAAGGCTTGTTCATTGCCGCATCGCTGCTGCCCTTCATCATCACGCCGGTGGTCGGGGCCTTAGCCATCAAATGGCTGTTCCGTGACGACGGCTTGGTGCCCAACTTGCTGCAACACCTGGACATCCAGGTGTTTTGGATGGCCGAAGCCTGGTCGGCGCGGCTGCTGATCATCCTGTACGGCATTTGGCATGTGACGCCGTTCTCCTTCATCGTGTTCTACGCCGGCTTGCAGGGCGTGCCACAAGATTCGCTGGAAGCTGCTCGGCTGGACGGTGCCTCGGGCTGGCAGCAGTTGCGCTATGTGACGCTGCCGCACTTGGCGCCGCTGGTGGTGTTCGTGACGCTGATCCATCTGATGGATGCCTATCGCGTTTTCGAGCCTGTGCTGGTGCTGACTCGCGGGGCTTTCACCACCAGCTTGCAGTACCTCACCTACTCGGTGCTGCTGGAAGAGAACAACCCCTTCAAGGCCAGCGCCGCAGCGGTACTGACCCTGATCGGCATCGGCGTGTTGTTGATTCCGCTGCTCCGCCGGACCTGGCGCGAGCAACGCGGCTCTCATTGAGGATGCGATGAAACAGAAGAGCTTGACTGCACGCACCGCGCTGCACCTGGGCCTGGCGGCTTGGCTGCTGTTGGCTTGCCTTCCAATTGTCTGGATGGTGCTGATCTCGCTGCGCG
>CANFYD010000423.1 GCA_947450745.1 Burkholderiales bacterium | reverse complement strand
GTCAGCACGGCCAAGGGCACCGTGTTTCTCAGCGTGAAGCGCTTGCCGTTCACCGCTTGCCCAAACCGCGAGCGTCGCTCAACTGGCGCAAGTCGATCGCTTGTTTGAGCAGCGACTGCTTCACCATCAGCTTCATCAATGAGTCGGCCGATTGCTGGAGTGGGCCGCCCGGCTGTAGCCAAGCACGGTTCTGCGCCGCGTCAGGCAGCTTCAGCCCGCGAAAGGCTGCGTTCACATTCTCCGGTGCGACTTGCAGTCGCGGCGCCAACTGGGGCGCCACCTGTTCCGGGTTCCGCTGAAAGGCCGCCAGCGCTTCGAATTGAGCGCTCACCAAGCGGCGCAAGGCGCTCAATTGCCGCTCCACGGCATCGGCCCGAACCGCCAGCACATCGACGATCAGGCCCGGAATCGCCGAGCTGTCGAACAGGCGATGCGCGCCCTGCGCTTCCAGCGTGCCCGCCCAGGGCTCGGCGGTGACGACGGCATCCAGCAGCCCGCTCGCGTAGAACTCGATGCTGCGGTTCAGCGTGATCGGGACCTTGTGAATCTGTTCAACGCTCAAGCCGGCGGCGTCCAGCAGCGCGCCCAACATGACGGCACCGCCAGCACTGTCCTCGACGCCGATGCGCCGGCCTTTCAAATCGGCAGCGCGGCGGATGCCGGGTCGACCCAGCACCACGTCCGATCCCTCGGAGATATCCAGCACCAGGACGACACGCAAGTCCACCCCATCGGCGCGGGCCGACAGCAATTCATCCAGCGTCAGCGCCGCCGCTTCGAGTTGCCCAGCACCCAGCGCCCGCAACACGTCGGTGTTGGACCGCATCTCGACCAAACGCACCGCCTCGGGTGCCAGCAAGCCCAGCTCACGCGCCAGAAACATCAACTCATAGCCCGGGAACACGATGCTGCCCACGCGCAGAGGCGGCAGTGGCGGGGAGCAGCCAGTCAGCGGTGCGGCCAGCGCAGCGCCCAAAGCCCAACCGAAGACCTGCCGCCTTGACAAGCGTCGGGGCTTGGTTTGCAGGCTGCAATCCTCTGCAAAAGCAGTTTCAAAAAGAGGTGTGGGGCGGGTCACTTGAGGCAACTCAATTTTCAAAAATACTTCAGGCAACGACTATAGAGAGTCCTGGCCCGACCGTCATGCGGTCGAGGTGCGAATACGGAATAAATGAAGGTACGGTGTGCTTGGGGCCATACCCCAATACCGTTCGCTCAGCTAAAAAAACCGTATCACCGATCGTCCTGAGCTTGTCGAAGGGCCTGAGCCTGTCGAAGGACTCCCCCCGCTTCCGACAACCCTTAGCCAAGCTCGGGGCGAACAGGATTTTTCCAAAAAGCATCGGCATAAATAGGGCGAGCACTCGAAATTTGCGCAGCCTGAACCCAGCTCTAGCGCAACATTTGCGAGATGCGGCGAGCGCTTTCCAGCAGCGGCGGCAACAGGGTGTCGCGGGCTTGTTGGGCATCGGTCCGGTTGGCTTGGCCGCTAATGTTGATGGCGGCAATCGTGCGGCCAGCGCGGTTGGTGATCGGGGCGGCGAGTGAGATCAGGCCTTCTTCAAGCTCCTGATCGACCAAGCACCAGCCTTGCTGGCGCACCTGCCGGACGATGGCCAGCAGCGCCTCGAAGTCGGTCACGGTGTAGCGGGTCAGCGGCCGCAAGTCACTGGCGTGCAAGCGCGTTACCAAGGCTTCATCCGGCAGCCCGGCCAGCAAGACCCGGCCCAACGAGGTGCAGTGGGCCGGCAACCGCGAGCCCACGCCCAGCGTGTTGCGCATGATCTTGTGGGTGGGCACGCGCAGCACGTAGACGATGTCGGTCTGCTCCAGCACCGCCGCCGAGCAGGACTCCTTGACCTGCTCGACCAAGGCCTCCATCACCGGCTCGGCCAAGTTCCAGATCGGCATGGTGGACAAATAGGCAAAGCCCAGATCGAGGATGCGTGCCGTCAGGCGGAACAAGCGCTCATCGCTCTCCACATAGCCCAGCGTTTGCAGCGTCAGCAGGATGCGGCGGGCACCCGCGCGCGTCAGGCCGCTGCGTTCGGCCACTTGCGTCAGCGTTTGCTGTGGTGCGTCGGCGCTGAAGGACCGGATCACCTCCAGCCCGCGAGCAAACGACTGCACATAGCTGTCGCCGGGTTGCGGAGGGGACGGTTCGAATTCTGGGGTCATGGTGTGTATAGAATGATCAGAATCGATTGTACGAACATTTGTTCTTTAGATGAACAAATTCAAGTGTGAATCCGGCGGACGGTTCGGGTCAATTTACGGGGACAGTGAATGATCAACAAAATCTCGAACTCGGTGGCCGAGGCGCTGGCCAACGTCAAGGACGGGGCCACCGTGATGATGGGCGGCTTTGGCACGGCCGGCATTCCCACCGAATTGATCGACGGCTTGATTGCCCAAGGTGCCCGCGACCTGACGGTGGTGAACAACAACGCCGGCAACGGCGAAACCGGCCTGGCGGCCTTGCTGATGACCGGGCGGGTGCGCAAGATCATTTGCAGCTTTCCGCGCCAAGCCGACAGCCAGGTGTTCGACGCGCTCTACCGCAGCGGCCGCTTGGAGCTGGAGTTGGTGCCGCAAGGCAATTTGGCCGAGCGCATTCGCGCGGCCGGTGCCGGCATCGGGGCGTTTTTCACGCCGACCGGCTTTGGCACGTTGATGGCCGAAGGCAAGGAAACGCGCGAGATCAACGGCCGCCAGTACGTGCTGGAACACCCGATTTACGGCGATTTGGCCCTGATCAAGGCCGAGCGAGGTGACCGCTGGGGCAATCTGGTCTACCGCAAGGCGGCGCGCAATTTTGGTCCGGTGATGGCCACGGCCTGCAAGAAGACGGTGGCCACCGTGCATGAGATTGCCGAACTGGGCGAGCTCGACCCGGAACACATCGTGACGCCGGGCATTTTTGTCCATCAAGTCGTCCAAGTCTTGCGTCAGGCCACGCAGGCCGGCGGTTTCAAAAAGGCAGCCTGACATGAGCAACCCGACGACCTACCAGCGCCGCAGCAAAGACCAACTCGCCGCCCGCGTGGCGCAGGACATCTACGAGGGGGCCACGGTCAACCTCGGCATCGGCATGCCGACCCTGGTGGCCAACCATATTCCGGCCAGCCGCGAGGTGCTGCTGCACAGCGAGAACGGCATCCTCGGCATGGGCCCGGCCCCCGCTGCCGGCGCTGAGGATTACGACCTGATCAACGCCGGCAAGCAGCCGGTGACGCTGCTTGCCGGCGGTGCTTACTTTCACCACGCCGACAGCTTCGCGATGATGCGCGGCGGCCATCTGGACATCTGTGTGCTGGGTGCCTTCCAGGTGTCGGCCACAGGTGACCTGGCCAACTGGCACACCGGCGAGGCCGACGCCATTCCCGCCGTTGGCGGTGCGATGGACCTGGCCGTCGGCGCCAAACAGACCTGGGTGATGATGGACTTGCTGACCAAGCAGGGCCTCAGCAAGGTGGTGCAGGACTGCAGCTATCCGCTGACGGCCATCGCCTGCGTCAAGCGCATCTACGCCGACCTGGCCACGCTGGAATGCACGCCGCAAGGACTCAAGCTGATTGACAAGGTCGATGGGCTCACGCATGCCGAGTTGGAACGCCTGCTGGGCCTGCCCATCGGCCTTTGAGCCGTTGAGTTTTGAAATTGAACACCCCACGAGACAAGGACACCCGATGACACAAGCGATGAAACAGGCCTTTATCTGCGACGCGATCCGTACCCCGTTCGGCCGTTACGGCGGCGCGTTGAGCAGCGTGCGCGCCGATGACCTGGGCGCGATACCGTTGCGGGCCCTGATGGCGCGCAACCCGCAAGTCGATTGGCAAGCCATCACCGACGTGATCTACGGCTGCGCCAACCAGGCCGGTGAGGACAACCGCAATGTGGCCCGCATGAGCAGCTTGCTGGCCGGGCTGCCGATCGACGTACCGGGTGCCACGCTGAACCGTCTGTGCGGCTCGGGGTTGGACGCGGTGGGCACGGCGGCACGCGCGATCAAGGCGGGCGAGGCCGGGCTGATGATTGCCGGCGGCGTGGAG
>CANFYD010000422.1 GCA_947450745.1 Burkholderiales bacterium | reverse complement strand
TGCCCGACCCCGATTCCCCGACGATGGCCAGCCGCTCAGCCCCAAGAGTGAACGACACGCCGCGCACCACCTCGACCAGCCCGCCGTCCCGCGAGGGGAAGGCGACGCGGAGGTTTTTGACTTCGAGCAGAGGCTTGTTCATATCTTTGGATCAAGCGCATCGCGCAGGCCGTCGCCGAGCAAATTGAAACCGAGGCTGACGATGAAGATCGCCATGCCCGGCCCGGCCGCCACCCACCATTGATCGAGCACATATTGCCGGCCCGCCGCAATCATGGCACCCCATTCCGGGCTCGGCGGCTGGGCACCGAGGCCCAGAAACCCCAGGCCGGCAGCTGTCAGGATGATGCCGGCCATGTCCAGCGTGACTCGCACGATCACCGACGGCAGGCACAGCGGCATGATGTGGCGCAGCAAGATGCGCCAGCGCGAGGCACCGAGCAACTGCACGGCGGCAATGAAGTCCGCATGGCGCAGCGTCAGTGTCTCGGCGCGGGCGATGCGGGCATAGGGCGGCCAGGAGGTGATGGCAATCGCCAGCACCGCGTTCTCGATCCCCGGCCCCAGCGCCGCCACAAAAGCAAGCGCCAGGATCAGGCGCGGAAAGGCCAGGAAAATGTCGGTGACCCGCATCAGCAGCACATCGACCCAGCCGCCCAGATAACCGGCCGCCGTGCCGACCAGCAGCCCGACCGGCGCGGCCAGCAGCGCCACCAGAGTGACGATGAACAGGGTGATGCGCGAGCCGTGCAGCAGGCGCGACAGGATGTCGCGGCCCTGGTCGTCGGTGCCCAGCCAATGCGCGGCGGACGGCGGCAGCAGCCGCGTCGTCATCAAGTCGCCCACGTCGGGCGCATACGGCGCAAGCCACGGGGCCAGCGCCGCCAACACCAGCAGCGCGCCGACGATGGCCAAACCCAGCAGCGCCAGCCGGTTGCGGGCAAATAGGCGCCAGCCGGCATAAGCCCGGCCACAAGCCGCTTGGCGGCGCGAGGCCGGCTGCTCGGACATCAGCCATTGATGCAGTGAAGTCGAAGTCGAAGAGGAAGAAGGAGACGAAGAAGAACTCATCGGGTGCGCGGGTCCAGCAAGCGGTACAGCAGGTCTGACAACAGATTCAGCGCGATGAAGATGGCACCCACCACCAAGGTGCCGCCCAGCACCGCGTTCATGTCGGCGTTCTGCAGCGAGTTGGTGATGTAAAGCCCCAGGCCCGGCCAGGCAAACACGGTTTCGGTCAGCACCGAGCCTTCCAACAGGCCGGCATAGCTCAGCGCGATCACCGTCACCAGCGGCACGGCGGCATTGCGCAGCGCATGCCGCCAGATGATGGTCGCCTCACTCAGGCCCTTGGCGCGCGCCGCCACGATGTACTCCTGCGCCAACTCCTTCAGCATGAAGCTGCGCGTCATGCGGCTGATGTAGGCGAGCGAAAAATAGCCGAGCAGCCCGGCCGGCAGAGCCAAGTGCGAAAGTGCGCTGCGGAACGCCGCCCACTCGCCAGCCAGCGCCGTGTCCAGCAGCAGCAAGCCGGTCAACGTGCCAGTGGTGGGCAAGCTGTACTCGAAGGCCACGTCGATGCGCCCCGGCCCGCTGACCCAGCCGAGCTTGGCGTAGAACAGCACCAACCCCATCAGCCCGAGCCAGAAGATCGGCACCGAATAGCCGACCAGGCCCAGCACCCGTACCAGTTGATCGACCAGCCGCCCGCGCCGCACCGCCGCCCACACGCCCAGCGGCACACCGAACAGCACGCCGATGACGATGCCCAGCGTGGCCAGCTCCAGCGTAGCCGGAAAGACCCGGGCAATGTCATCCAGCACCGGCCGCCCGGTCAGCACCGAGTTGCCGAAATCGCCCTGCACCACCTTGCCGACATAGGCCGCAAACTGCTGCCAGAGCGGCAGGTTCAGGCCCAACTGCTCACGCGCCACCGCCATCTGGTCCTCGCTCGCCCGGTCCCCCAGCAACGCCAACACCGGGTCCACCGGCACCATCCGCCCAATGAAAAACGTCACCGCCAGCAAGCCCAGGTAGGTGGTCGCGACGACGAGGGCAAAGCTGGCCAGTTGCTTCGCCGCCCGACGCAACGGTCGCAGCATCCCCATCAGCAAGATCGAGCCGCGCAGCAGTGAAAGGCGAAATCAGTCGAGGTCATGCGGGGAATCAAGTATGAGAGGGGGAACCTTGGACCGGCCGCATTGTGCCTGCCCGTCCAAACTCATCAGGGCTCCTGCTGGTTTTCGTTCTGCATCGTCAGGTAGGCCTGGTGCGGGTGTTTGGCGCTTTCCGGGTAGCGAAAGCGCAGTTGGCCGTCGCGCACCATGGGGATCAGGTGCTTGTTGCGCAGGTAGTGCCGGCCTTTGCCCAGATGGGTTGCAAGCTGCTCGACCGTCAGCGGCGTCCAGGCGCACAGCCGGCAAATGCCGTGGCGCAGAGCTTCGGTGCTGATTCGGCCCTTCAAGGTTGCAAGCAAGGTTGCAAGCTCGGGCGGCAAGGTTGCAAGCTCAAGGTTGCAAGCTGCAGCACCGGGCATGGCGGTGTTGGGGGGAACGTCGCAGCCAGGAGGGGTGGATTGCACCGATGCCCCCCTGCTCGGTGCCCAGCGCCAGCTGGGCCAGCGGTGCTTGGGGCGTGGTCTGCGGCCGGGCCAGCAGGTAGTAGGTGCTACTGCCAGCGCCGGCCCTGTCCAACAGGCCCCGGTCACGCAGCCGCCGCCGCACGCGGCTGGCGGCTAAGGCGTCCAGCCCGCTGAAATCACGGCAGGCGCTGTTGTCCACCGCACCGGTGGCACGGGCGTAGATCAGCATCTTCATCTCGTCGGCGTCCAGGGTGAGCGAATGCGCGCTACGCATCGGGGGCGTCCTGCTCGTTCAAGCCGTCCAGCGTTTCGTCCAGCGTTTCAACCAGCGCGTCCATCTGCTGCCAAAACGCCTGACCGTCACTGTCCCATTGCATCCAGGCCGATTGCAGCGTGGCGGGTTGACCGTCGCGGTCGGTGACGGCTGCCACTGCCAGGCGCTTGACATGCAGCGGGATCGACAGGTTGGCCGCCTGGGCAGCGATCTCGGCCAAGCTGGCCACCTTGGCAAAACCGGGCTCATCCGCAAAGGTCTTGAAGGCGCTCAGGATGCGCTGCTGGTGGGCGGGCTTGAGGAAGCTCTGCGCGCGTTCTCGGGCCACCTCGCTCACCGCGTCGATGAAGATCACCCGGCCCTTGCGCGCCGCCGGCTTGTTGCGGTTGCAGATGACGATGCACGACTCCATCGGCGAGTTGTAGAACAGGTTCGGCCCCAGGCCGATGACGGCCTCGACCCAGTCCTGCGCGATCATGTGGGCGCGCATGGCCTGTTCTTCGTTGCGGAACAGCACGCCGTGGGGCCAGAGCACCGCGCAGCGGCCGCGAGCGCTGAGGCTGCTCAGGATGTGCTGCTGGAAGGCGTAATCGGCGCGGCCCTGCGGCGGGGTGCCCAGCGAGTTGCGGCCCCATTTGTCCTGGGTCCAGGCCTCGCGATCCCATTGCTTGATGGAATAAGGTGGGTTGGCCAGGATCACGTCGAACTGGCGCAACTGGTCGCCTTCGAGGTGCCTCGGGTCGGCCAGGGTGTCGCCCCGGCTGATGTCGAAGTCCTCGACGTCGTGCAGGAACAGATTCATGCGCGCAATCGACGAGGTAATGAGGTTGCGCTCCTGCCCGTAGAGCTTGAGCGTGCGGTATTCGCCACCGGCCCGTTTCACTTCGTCCAGAGCCGAAATCAACATGCCGCCGGTGCCGCAGGTGGGGTCGTAGATCGACTCGCCGGCCTTCGGGCTCAACAATTGCCTCATCAGGTGGACGACGGTGCGGTTGGTGTAGAACTCGGCCGCCGTGTGGCCGGAGTCGTCGGCGAACTTCTTGATCAGGTATTCGTAGGCGTCGCCGAGCAGGTCAGAGCTGACGTTGCGGTTGCCCAGCGGCAGGGCCGAGAAGTGTTCGGTCAGGTCCTTCAGCAAGGCGTCGGACAGGCGGTCCTTGTTCGCCCATTGCGCGTCGCCGCAAACGCCGTACAGCGACTC
>CANFYD010000421.1 GCA_947450745.1 Burkholderiales bacterium | reverse complement strand
GTGCGCCGCGCCCTCGGCCACGCTGCGGGTGCTGGCTTGGCCAGGGTATGCGGACACGGACGTCGTGAAGGCCTTCGAACAAAGCCACAAGGCCAAGGTCGAGGTGACTTACATCGCCTCCGACGAAGACCTGTGGCGCAAGCTGAGCCTGACGCAGGGCTCGGACTTCGATGCTTTCGCTGTCAACACGGCCGAACTGCAGCGCTACATCGGCCACGGTTGGGCAGCCCCGATTGCGCTGACGGCCATACCGAACACGCGCCATCTGTTGCCCAGGTTCGCCCAGCTCGGCGCTATTCCAGGACTCAAGAAAGCCGAGCAGATCTATGCCTTGCCCTACGCCTACGCCGAAATGGGCTTGTTGTACGACCGCCAGCAAATGCCGCAAATGCAGCAGGGGCCGCAGGGGCCAGATTCCATCGCGGCGCTGTGGGACAGCCGCTGGCGCGGCAAGGTGATCGCCTACGACGGCGGCACGCACAATTTTTCGCTCGCCGCCCAGCGGCTGGGACTGTCCTCACCGTTTCAGTTGGCGGAGCGCACTTGGCCGGCGGCGGTCGACGCACTGATCGCCCTGCGCCGCAATGTGGGCGGCTTCTACACCCAGCCGGAGGAGTCGGTGGCGCTGTTCAAGGCTCGCAAAGCGGCGCTGATGTTTGCCAACTTCGGCCGCCAGCAACTGCAAATGCTGCGCGCTGCCGGCATCGACGCCGGCTACGCCTTGCCCAAAGAAGGCGCGCTGGCCTGGCTGGATTGCTGGGCCGTGACAAAAGCGGCACGCAACCCCGGCTTGGCCCATGCCTGGATCAACCATGTGCTGGGCACCGAGCCGGGCCGACTGCTGGCCACGCGCCAGGGCTTGGGCAGCACCACCTCCGGCTCGCCCGACTACCGCGCCGATGACCGTCTGGTCTGGCTGCAACCGGTAGAAAGCGACGAGCGCCGCAACCTGCTGTGGCGGCGCATTGCAGCGGGCGACCGCGCCAGCCGGGTGCTTGCCGCATGAAGATAGGCATTGCCATCAAGCTGGGCCTGTTGCTGTCCTCGCTCGGCGTGCTGAGCGCGGGCTTGACCGGGTTTTATGCCCACCAGGCCAGCCGCGACTTGCTGATCACGGCGGCCAAGAAGGAGTTGCTGACCTCCACCCGCGTGCTGGCCCGCCGCATCACCGGCACGCGCGAAGAAATTGCCCGCAACCTGCAAGTGCTGGCCAGCCACCCGGTGACGCTGGAGGCGCTGCGCGTGCCCGCTGCGGCCGCTAGGCGCTCAAGTTCAAGTGCAGGTTCAAGTACGGGTTCAAGCGCCATCACAAGCGACGCGCAGCAGCAATTGGCCACCTTGTTCAGCCGCATGGTGGCGGCCAACCCGGCCTATTTGCAGCTGCGCTTGATCGCCGCCGCAGACTTCGGTTTGGAGCGCGTGCGCATCGACCGGCAGGGGGCCGCGCTGCTGCAGGTCAGCGGTGACGATTTACAGGAGAAAGGTCATTTCTCCTATGTGGTGGAAACGCTGCAGCTGCCGGCCGGTGCCGCCTACTTGTCGCCGATCAGCATCAATCACGAAAACACGGCCAACGCCGGGCAGAACCCACCCACGCTGCAACTGGCGACGCCGGTGACCGACGCCAGCGGCAAGGCCGTCGGCGTGGTGGTGGTCAATGTCGACCTCAACGGCTTGTTCGCACTGCTGGCCGCCGACCTGCCCGAAACCTTTCGCCTGTTCCTGTCCAATGATGCCGGCGACATCCTGATCCACCCGGATGCACGGCGCACCTTCGGTTTTGACATCGGCCGCCGAATGCTGGTGCAAGATGAATTTGCACCGACCGCCGAGGTGGTCGCGGGCCGCCAAAGCCAGGTCGTGTTCGAGGCCGCGAGCGGCGACTATGCCGAACAGCCCTTGGTGCTGGCCTTCACCGAAGAAGCCACTGCGGCCGGCCCGCGCAACAACCGCTTGATCCTCGGACTGGGTCAGCCGCGCGACTTGGTGCTGGCGCAAGCGCAGCGTTCCGGCCAACAAATTTTGCAGATCGTGGTGGCGCTGAGCCTCCTCTGCCTGGTGCTGGCCATCGTGCTGGCCCGGGCCGTGACGCGCCCGATCAACGCCGTCACCGACGCCGCGCAGCGCTTTGCCAACGGCCAAGTGCCCGGCCGCTTGCCACTGCGGCGCCGGGACGAAATTGGCAGCCTGGCACGCAGTTTTCAACAGTTGCAGGGCCAGTTGACCGAACAACTGGCCGAACTGAAGAAAAGCCAAGCCGAGCTGGCGCATTTGGCTCGCCACGACACGCTGACCGGCTTGCCGAACCGCCGCCTGTTCGAGGGCAAACTCGATGAAGCCTGCGTCCACTCGCAGCGCTATGGCGGCAGTGTCTGCCTGCTGTTCATCGACCTCGACCGCTTCAAGGCCATCAACGACCGCTTCGGCCACGACGCTGGCGACGCGCTGCTGGTGGCGTTGGCCGGGCGCTTGCTGGCGCTGGTACGCGAGGGCGACACCGTGGCCCGTTTGGGCGGCGACGAGTTTGTCGTGCTGCTCGGGGCCACCACCTCCCGGCCCCATGTGGTGGCGATTGCCCAGAAGCTGATCGACGGCATCAGTCTGCCGTTGGCGTGGTCGGGTGCGGTGCTGCAGGTCGGGGCCAGCATCGGCATCAGCCGCTCGCCACAAGACGGTGTGACGCGTCTGGAGATGATGGCCAAGGCCGACAAGGCGATGTATGCAGCCAAAGCCAGCGGCCGAGGCGTGTTCAGCTTTTCGTCGTCCGCCGAGCTGGACGGGGGTTCAGCTGCACAGCCCCAATAGCCGCTCTTCGGTGGAGCACAGCTTGGGCACCGGCTTTTTCTTGACCACGCAACTGCGAATCTCGCGGGTGGTGGGCGGGTAATAAGTCCAGCCGGCCCCCAGCTCGGGCAGCGTCAGCGAGACATCGCGCCACTTGGGATGGCCCTCGGCTTGCAGCCTGGCAAAGTTCTGGCACAGCGATTTGCCCAAGCGTGCGAAGTGGTCGATCGTGCCCTTCAAGTTGTAGTCGTAAGTGACCAAGTAAGCCCCGACCGAGATGGTGGTGAAGTCGTCGGTCAGCAGATTGGGGTAATTGCTGGCCAGCACGGTGGCCGGTGTGTACGTCACCAACGCAGCCTTGCTGGACGGGTGGTTGGGGTCGAACTTCAGCAGCTTGATGAACTTCTGCGCTTCCGGCTTCATGTTGGCAATCAGCGGCGCAGGCTGGCCGGCGGCCACCACCACCACATCGACCGATTTGTCCGAAATCAGCTTCACCAGCGCTTCTTCATTGCTCAGGAAGCTGGCGTTCGCCTCGGGCATCGTGCTGTTGAACATCATCCGGTACAGCGTGTGGGTGATCGACGCCGCGCCACTGCCGACCAGGCCGCCGTTGATCTTGGCGTTGCGGATGTCGTGCAGATAGTTCAGCTCCGAATCGGCGCGCACGATGTAGTGGATCTCGGTGTTGTAGAGCGGCATGATGACGCGCAACGGCCGCACGATGTTGGCGGCCTCGCTGTTGCCGTTGCCGGCCCGGTCGACAAAAGCCTGGTACACATCCGCCTGCACGACGGCCAGTTTCACGCCCGGCTCATAACGCATCAGCTTGACGTTGGCGGCCGAGCCGGAGGTGGCCAGCACTTCCAGCTCGATATCGGCATCGGGTGCCACGAACTTGGCCAAGTCCTTGCCGATGGCGTAGTAGGTGCCCTTGTCCGAGGCGGTGACGATCTTGTATTCGGCCGCCGCCACGGCGTTGGCCGGCCCGAAACTGCAGTGCAAGAGCAAGGCCGCCACAGCGCCGGCGTGCAGGAGTCTGATCATTGTCATGTGATGGCCTTTACGGAGGTGGAATCTGCTTCTCGGGCGCGGCGCACAGACCGAGTGCGGCAACGGCTTGGGTACAAGGGCCGAGATTGGGCACCGGCAAATCCAGCCCGACACCGGCATCGAGGCGGGCCCGACTGCGCAACTGCAGTTGGGCCGCCTCCGCCGCTTGGGCGATCTCGGCCGCCTCGGGTGCGGTGGGCCAGGTACGGTTCAAATTGGCGCT
>CANFYD010000420.1 GCA_947450745.1 Burkholderiales bacterium | reverse complement strand
GATTGCCGAGCGCATCGCACGCGGCCACATTCATTTGCAAGAAACGCTGTGCGATGAAGTGCTGGCGCTGATGCTGGCCCACCCGCTGGTGCGGGCCGCCCGCGTCTCGACTGAAAAACCCGATGTCTACCCCGATTGCGCTGCGGTGGGCGTCGAGGTGTTCGGCATCAAATCGGGCATTTGAAGTTTCAATATTTCGGGGTTTGAAACTCCGGTAATCTGTGGCCTTGGGGTGTTTTTCCCCGCTTTACCCAAGGTCACAGCGCCATGAACAAACGCAAATTCCTGAGCAGCGCCGCCCTCGCCGGCCTGCTGCCCACTTTGTCGGCCGAAGCTGCGGCTGGCACGGTGAGTGCCGGTGCCAAAAGCAGCACCGGGCTGCTGACGATCAGCGGCACGCTGGCCAAAGGCAACCGCGGCCCGCTCGACCCCGCGCTTGACCAAATGATGGCCAAGCAGGGCATTCACTTCACCAAAGCCTGGGTCTTCGACGCCGCAGCGCTGTATCGCCTGCCCGCCGTGACCATACAGCCCACGCTGGAATACGACGCCAAGATGCACCGCCTGTCCGGCCCGCTGATCACCACCGTGTTGAAAGCCGCCGGCGTGGACACCGACATCAACACCGGCAGCGCGCTGCAACTGGGCCTGCGCGCGGTGGACGGCTACAACATCTGGCTCAGCTTGGCCGATGTACGCAGCTACCGGATGCTGGTGGCTACCCACATCGACGGTCAGCCCCTGGCCATCGGTGGGCTGGGGCCGCAATGGGCCGTTTATGACGCCGACCGCCTGCCGCAGTTCAAGGATAAGCCGCTGAAGGAACGCTTCAGCCTGTGCCCCTGGGGCCTGTATCACATCGACGTCAAGCCGGCTTGATTGAACACGCCGCCGAGCAACTCTGGCAAGCGCTCCACGCCCATCCTGAAACCACAGGCCTGAGCATGGCCGCCGCCGCCCATGCTTTCGGCAAACGGGATGCAGTCGAAGCCTCGTTGTGAACGCAGGCCGACCTTGACCGCGCCGCCCTTGCCGGCACTCCACATCAAGGCAAAAGTGCCGCATTTTGCCGACAGCAACTCGCCCACCAAGCTGTGGAACATGCCGGGCACATTGACCATCAAGCCCTCGACGCCGTTGAAGGTGAGCGGCTGAGCGCCTTCCGCCAAATCGACGCAGAGCTTGCGGTATTTTTCGTCCATGGCCGCGCCGCGAGCCATGAAGTGGGCCAACTGCTCGTGACTGAACGCCGCGATTTCCTGCCAGCGCGGGAACTCTTTTTCCTCCATGTCGAGTGACGACAGGAACGCACCGCTGTCGGGGTATTGCCAAGCCCAGATGTCCCGGTCTTCAATGAAGCGCACCAGCGCGGGCACTTCTTGTTCCGGATGGAAGAACTCCCACGCCAAGCGCGCACCGGACTTGCTCATGTCGAAGTGCACCACCCCGCAGCGGCAGGCAAAGCCGGTCAGCTTTTCGGCCGCGCTCTTGTGGTGGTCCAGCAGCACCAGCTTGGCAGCGCGGGCCTCGATGCCGCGCAAGATGTCGGCCGGAAACGAAAAGTCGAGGATGTAAACCGCGCGCCCGTCCAGAGCAGGCAGGTCGGCCAGGGTTTCAATTTGGCCGTGGTCAAGCCCCACGAACTCGGCCTGCCCCGCGTAAAAAATCCAGGCAGCCAGCGCCGCCCCGAAACCATCGGAGCAGCCGCGGCCGTGATAAAGAATCAGCGGCTGCGGGTCGGTCAAAGCGGGGGCAACCAGCAGTTGCAGGGGAAGGATAGATTTCATAGCGTTGAATTGTCCCCGACTTGCCCGGCCGTGCCCGAGCGGCATCGATGCTGCCCGCAGCCAAGCTGCGAGAGTCCTGGGTGAGTGAGCGTATTCCTGCCCCCCCCCCCCGACCTAACGCGACTGCAAGTACTCCGCCACGGCGGCCATCTCGGCTGGGCTCAACTCCTTGATCACACCGTGCATGACAGGCGAATCGCGAAAATTGCGCTGAATCACATCCAGCTGACGAACCACATAAGCGGCATGCTGACCGGCCAGACGCGGAAAGATGGCCACCCCCTCCGCCCCAGGTCCTCGGCAGGTCGCACAGGACGTCAACTGCCGCGCAGCATCTCCATGTTCATAAAGCTGCTGCCCGCGAGCGATCAGCGCAAGGTCACCAGGAATACCCGGTGCCGGCGACTGTGCTGCGTAGTAGCGGGCGAGGCCTTCAATCACGGTGTCATCCAATAAAGTGGCCATGCCCCACATGTAGTCGTGCGCATCCTTTTCGCCGCGAGTCTTGGCCTTGAAGGCCTTCAGTTGAGCTTTCAGATACAGCTCCTGTTGTGCCGCCAAGCGAGGAAACAGCGGCGAATCACTTGCACCGGTCGAGCCGTGACAGGCGGCGCAGAGGGAGGCTGCGACCTTGCGGGCAGCCTGATCAGCACTGGCGGCGGCGGGCGATATTGCCGGGGAGCAGGTACGGCCTGCGCCCCGCTACTGCTCAGCAGCGCCAGCATCGCGGTCAAGCCCGCCAACACCACGCTCCACTTTCCGCATCCTGGTTTGGTGAATCAGGCTTACCGGGCGTTCCACAACTACAGCATTGGCAATCAGATGTTGGCCGCTGTCCGGCTGGCAGGCAAGGGTATGGCGTTGGCACCCATCGCCAGTTTCAATGCTTGGCGCGAGAAGGGCAGATTCGTGAAGAAGGGCGAGAAGGCCATCAGCTTGTTCATGCCGATCAACGTGAAACGACCCGGGGATAAAGCGGTGGGCAAGTGCAAAGGCGAAGGCGGGGGCGCACGGGCCGAGGATGGCGTAATCGCAGGCAGCGGCACGTTCAGCCTGTTCACGCTGCGCCCGCACTGGTTTTCACTGGACCAGACCGAAGGTGCCGAGTTCATCGCCGAGAGCGTCACGCCTACATGGGATGCGGCCACCGCCATGGCGGCGCTTGACATCGTGGAAGTGCCCTTCCGGATGTTGCAGGGCAATTGCCTCGGTTACGCCAGCGCCCGGAGCATCGCCATCAGCCCGCTCAACGCCTTGAAGCACAAGACCCGGTTTCATGAAATGGCGCATGTGGTGCTGGGTCATACCGCCATCGGCGACATGCAGGACGACGAAACGCTGACGCGTCAGGTCGAGGAAGCCTAGGCGGAAGGGGTGGCTTATCTGCTGTGCGCCTTGCTGGACTTGCCCGGCCAAGCCGAGAGCCGCAGCTACATCCAAGGCTGGCTGCAAGGCGCCGCGCTGCCCGAGAAGAGCGCGAAGCGGATCTTCGGTGCCGCCGACCGGATCATGAAAGCCGGTCAGGCGGTTCAACCTTGATTCAATGATGCGTCGCGGTTCCAGCGAAGGGCGGGCTGATCACCGGAAAACTCTGCCCGCGCTGAGCCGTATTTTCTAGCGTTGGCGGGCCGGCATCGACGCAGACCGTGACGGGGCTGCGTATTCCGGGTATCACGACGATTCGTATTTCCGAGATCCTGAGGGCAGCAAACTGTGCGTGGCTTGCCACGTGCCCGCCGGCTAGCGTCGCCGTCGCGAGATGAGCAGTCAACAAAGTACTGCAGCAGTAACCACCGCCACCGCGGGTTACGGCTGTTTTCCGACCTTTAGATTTTCAAATCGCAGACGCTCGATGTCGCTTCAGGCTGAATGGCGTTTAGTGGTTGCCAGTAGTCCGGCAGCCAGCAGAAACACTACCCCGGTCACTCGGTTGAACAGCGTAGCCCGGCGGGGCTTTTGCAGCCACTGGCGGGCACGCGCGGCGGTAAAAGCGTAGATGGAGAGCCAGAAAATCTCGAAGAAGATGAAGGTGACGCCAAGCACCAGAAACTGGCTTAACTGTGGCGCAGACGGGTCAATGAACTGAGGGAAAAGTGCGCCAAAGAACAGCAGCGCCTTTGGATTGCTTGCGCCGACCAATAGGCCGCGAGCGAAGAGCGCCCGAGCGCCAACTTCTGGAAGAGAAGCGGTGGGTACGGTCAGGTTTGATGTTTTTGAAAGCAGCGAAGTAATACCGAGGTAGGCGAGATAGCCGGCCCCCAGCCACGTCAACGTTGAGAAGAGAAATTCCG
>CANFYD010000419.1 GCA_947450745.1 Burkholderiales bacterium | reverse complement strand
GCGCTTGAACGAACAGGCCTGTAGCAACAGTAATGCTCGGCCCCCGGCACCGCCATTCAACCAATGGCTGAGCCAGATGGCCAAGTGCCGGCTCAGCCCTTGCTCGAATCCTGTTCTGTGGGCTTGTCAAAACGCAGACCCAGCTTGGCCGCCATCACCACGGCCTGAGTGCGTGTTGTGACACGCAGCGCCCGCAAGACGGCCGAGGTGTGCACCTTGACCGTACTGAGGGACAGCTCCAACTCGCGGCAGATCAGCTTGTTCGATTTACCTTGCAAGATCAGATGCAAAACCTCGGTCTGGCGCGGACTCAGGCCCAGCTCGGTCGGACGCATGCCCATGGGCGTCATCAGTTGCTCATGCGCGGGATGGAATTCATGACTTTGATGAGCTTCACGCACCGGCCTGATGCCATCGACCGCAGCGATTTCAGCGCGGTCGGCTGCTGGCTTGGCGAGCGGTTTTGTCTGCGCAGTCATCCCGGCGCGAGCGGGTAAAAATACCGATGGAGGCAGGTAGATGCCCTTGGCCAGTACCAAGTGCAGTGCTTGAACCAGGATGGCGGCACTGGAGCTTTTAGGGATGAAACCCATGGCTCCGGCATCCAGGGCCAGCAGCACGGTGTCGAGGTCTTCGGACGCTGCCAGTGCCACCACCGGAATGTCGGGGTAGCTTGCGCGCAGCAGGGCAATGTCGTCCAGACCCGACATGCCTGGCAAGCCCAGATCCATCAAGATCAACTCAGCCTTGTCGACCGGCTCGGAGGATTGAGCCAGTTGGGCCATCGCCTCCTCGCAGCTAGCAGCCTCACTGATGACGATCTCCTGCATCAGAGAGCGCAGCAGCAGGGCGACGCCTTCTCGGAACAGCCGGTGGTCGTCAATCAACAGAACTCGCATCGCTTGGACCCCCATGTCCGGTCGGCCGCTTTGGCTCGCTGGGCCGCCGCCGCTGTCCATGCGACTCGGCCCTTGCCCAAGCGGCCTGAGCCACTTGAGCAGCTTATTTTCACTCCGCAGGGGATTGGGAGGTGTCGACGCAGGTGTATTTCTCCCCCTAGTTTCGAGCTGATCACTGTGGGTGCTTCAAATTGAATAGCTCACCTGCGGCGAGTTTGTCGACCTTGTCGGCGGCACCCGCTGCGGCGTGTGCAACTGATGCTGCTGGCAGGTGAGTGGCCGGTGCAATGTGTTCGCTCAGCAGTTGAAGCTTGCTGATTTGCCGATTTGAGCCCGAAACCGCACGGCACAATCGCCGGCATGGCAGAGATCAAGAAAACTAAAACGGCCGACCAACGGCGTTTGCAGATGGCCGACATTGCCCGCTTGTCGGGGGTGTCGGTGTCCACCGTATCGAGGGCGTTGGCCGGTAGCAGCTTGGTCAACGAGGAGACACGGCTGCGGGTGGCCGAGCTGGCGCGTTCGCTGAACTACCAGGTCAACCTGGGCGCGCAAAACCTTCGTTTGCAGAAAAACCGCACGGTGGCGGTTGTGGTGCCTTACGACGCGCAGTCGCGCCAGCACATCTCGGACCCGTTCTTCTTGTCCATCGTCGGCGCGATTGCCGATGCCTTGACCGAGCTGGGCTTCGACATGCTGTTGTCGCGCGTCGATGCCGACCATCTGGACGCGGCAGCGCAGGCGGTCGATTCCGGCAAGGCGGTCGGTTTGCTGATCATTGGCCAATGGCGGCATCACGACCAGTTGAACGAGTTGGCCGCCCGCAAGCTGCCGGTGGTGGTGTGGGGTGGGCAGATGGCGCAACAGCTGTATTGCAGCGTGGGCGGTGACAACGTGCTGGGCGGGCGGCTGGCGGCCGAGCATTTGCTCCGCTCGGGCTGCCGCAAACTTGCCTTTCTGGGCGATGCAGATCTGCCCGAGGTGATGCTGCGGCGCGCCGGTTATTGGGCCGCTTTGGCCGCGGCGGGTGTGACGGTGCAACCGGCGCTGGAGCTGGCGGCACCGTTCGAGGTGGGTGCAGCGCGGCTCGCGATGGAGGCATTTTTTGCCAGCCATCTGGAGATTGACGGTGTGGTCGCCTGCAGCGACCTGTTGGCTTTGCAGGCCATTCAGGTGTTGCGGGCGCTGGGCCGGGCGGTACCCAGTGATGTTCAGGTCATCGGTTATGACGACATGCCGCTGGCCGCCTACTGCGACCCGCCCTTGACCAGCGTGCATCAGCCGGTGGCGGCAGCCGGCGTGCAACTGGTGCAGGCGCTGATGCGCTTGATCGACGGCGAGCCGGTGGCCCCGAGCACCTTGCCGGTTCACTTGGTGACGCGTGAAAGTGCGCCTGCATTGACTTGATTCGACCTGATTCGACTTGATTCGACTTGAGTATTGCGCCTTGCACGTGTTTTCTGGCGTTTGCAATTGTTTGCAACAATTTGACGGTTGGTGGCTGTCACCTTCGATGGATGCTGTGGTTTGTACAGGTTTACCCTGATTTGCAATCGATTGCAAAGATTTTGAAAAAATCACACAATGGTGCCAACGCTGCAAGTTCGGTGCAGCGCTCCCCAAAGTGAGGCGGAGCAAGCCGGCACCGGAGCGGCGTTCAAGAGAACCCAACACCACCACGACCGTTATCGGCGCGCTCGGCCCGGCCAGCGCCCACCAGGAGACAAGATGCAAGACCGTTCATTGACCTCATTGCGCCCCAATTTTTTGAAGGCCACGCCGCTGGCTTTCGCATTGGCGCTGGCGTTTGGCCCCGCCGTCGTTCAGGCCCAGCAGGCTGTTGAACCGACTCAGGCTGCAGAGCCCGCCCGTGACGGCCTGAAGCTCGAACAAGTGGTGGTCACCGGGTCCTCCACCCGCACCTCCAAGATGAAGCAGAGCTTGTCTGTCAGCACGATGGACAGCGAGCAAATCAGCAAATCCGGTGCCACCAACGCGGCCGAGTTGTTGCGTTCGGTGCCGGGCGTGCGCTCGGAATCGTCCGGCGGCGAAGGCAATGCCAACATCACCGTGCGCGGCGTGCCCTTGTCGGCCGGTGGTTCGCGCTATGTGCAGATCCAGGAGGACGGCCTGCCGGTGCTGCTGTTTGGCGACATCGCTTTTGGCACGTCCGACCAATTCCTGCGTGCCGACTACAACACCGAGCGGCTGGAAGTTGTGCGCGGCGGCTCGGCCTCGACGCTGGCCAGCAACTCGCCCGGCGGCCTGATCAACTTCATCAGCAAGACCGGCACCGAGAAGGGCGGCAGCGTCGGCTTGAGCGCCGGCTTGGACCGCAGCCTGTGGCGCCTGGACGCCGACTACGGCGGCTCGCTGGGCAACGGCACCAGCTTTCACATCGGCGGCTTCCAGCGCCAGGGTGAGGGCGGCCGGCCCACCGGTCAGACGCTTGAAAACGGCGGCCAGATCAAGGGCAACATCACCCAGAAGCTGGACAACGGCTATGTGCGCCTGAGCTTCAAGTCGCTGGACGACAAGACGCCGTCCTTCCTGCCCGTGCCGGTCACCGTCAGCAACGGCAAGATCAATCAGATTCCCGGCATCGACCCGCGCACCGCCTTCTTCATCACGCCCAGCCTGAGCCGCGATGTCAGCTTCAACAAGGACGGCGGCACCACCAGCACCGCCACCCGCGACGGCTTGCATGTGAAGTCGCAAGCGCTCGGCTTCGAGGCCGGGTTTGATCTGGGCAATGGCCTCAGCGTGGACGAGAAGTTCCGCAAGTCCAGCAATTCGGGCCGCTTTGTGGCCTTGTTCCCGTCTGATAACGGCAGCAACGGCACGGCCAAGTCGTTCAGCGGCGTGTTGTTCAACACCTCGCTGGACAACTTGGACAACACCTTCAATGACTTGAAGCTGACCAAGGTGATCAAGTCTGGGGATGTGAAGACCACATTGGTTGGCGGCTTCTTCTACGGCACGCAAAACGTCGCGCAGACCTGGTTCTGGAACCAGTACAACCTGACGATGAGCGGCACCAACTCCCAAGTGGTCAATGCGGCCGGTCAGCCGTCATCAGCACCGGTCGGCCAGGGTTGGACGACTTTTGGCGGCTGCTGCACCCGCACCTGGGACGTGCAGTACACGCAGACTTCGCCCTATGTGGCGACCACGGTGGAACTGGG
>CANFYD010000418.1 GCA_947450745.1 Burkholderiales bacterium | reverse complement strand
TTATGTGGAGGGCTACGGCATGTCGGAGACGATGGCCGCCACCCACATCAACCCGCCGCAGCGGCCCAAAGCGCAGTGCCTGGGGCTGCCGGTCTTCGACGTGGAAGCGCGCGTGGTGGACCCGGTGACACTGGCCGACGTGCCGCAGGGCGAGACGGGCGAAATCCTCATTCACGGCCCGCAAGTGATGCAGGGCTATTGGCGCAACCCCGAGGCCACGGAGCAAGCCTTTGTCGAGCTGGACGGCAAGCAGTTCTTGCGCAGCGGCGATCTGGGTTGTGTCGATGCCGAGGGCTATTTTTTCATGACCGACCGGCTCAAACGGATGATCAATGCGTCGGGCTACAAGGTCTGGCCGGCCGAGGTCGAGGCGCTGATGTATCACCACCCGGCGATCCTGGAGGCCTGCGTGATCGGCGTGCCGGACGAGCGCCGCGGAGAGACCGTGAAGGCGCTGGTCGTGCTGAACGCGGACAGCCAGGGCCGGGTCAGCGAGCAAGACATCATCGACTGGTCGCATGCGCAAATGGCAGCCTACAAAAGCCCGCGCATCGTCGAGTTCGTTGCGTCGCTGCCCAAATCGGGCAGCGGCAAGGTGATGTGGCGCGAGCTGCAAGAGCAGGCGCAAGAGCAAGCGCAAGACCAAGCGCAAAAACAAGCGCAGGCGCAGGCCAGCAACAAGTAGACGAAGAACAACCATCCACAAGCAGGAGACAAACCCATGAAGAACTCGTTCAACAACCGTCTGCGCCGCCGCGTGCTGCTGCTGGCTGCGGCCAGCGCCGTGCTGCCCTTGTGCAACACGCCAGCGCAAGCGCAGGCCACCTTTCCAAGCAAGCCGATCACCTTGGTCGTGCCCTGGCCGGCCGGCGGCTCGACCGATCGCCACTTGCGCGCGCTCTCCGAGTTGGCCTCCAAAAACCTGGGCCAGCCCATCATCATCGAGAACAAGCCCGGTGCCGGTGGCACGCTGGGCCCAGGCGCGATGGCGCTGACGGCCAAACCTGACGGCTACACGATTTCACAGTTTCCGCTCGGCATGCTGCGCATTCCGCACATGCAAAAAACGCAGTGGCAGCCGTTGAACGACTTCAGCTTCATCATCGGCATCTCCGGCTACACCTTCGGCTTCACCGTGCGCGCCGACTCGCCGTACAAGACCTTCAACGACTACATCGAGGCAGCGCGCAAGCAGCCCGGCGTGCTCAATTACGGCTCCACCGGCACCGGCAGCAGCCCGCATTTGCTGATGGAAGAGGTGGCCAGCAATGCCAAGGTCGAACTGACCCATGTGCCGTTCAAGGGCAATGCCGACCTGCAGCAAGCGCTGTTGGGCGGCCATGTGATGGCGCAAAGCGATGCCACCGGCTGGGACAAGTTCGTCGACAGCGGCCAGATGCGCTTGCTGGTCACCTTTGGCGAGCAGCGCACCAAGCGCTGGCCGCAGGTGCCCACCGCCAAGGAGCTGGGCTACGGCGTCGTTTCCACCTCGCCTTACGGCCTGGTCGGCCCCAAGGGCATGGACCCGGCCGTCGTCAAGGCCTTGCACGACGCCTACAAAAAGGCGATGGACGACCCCAAGCATGTCGAGTTGCTGGAGCAGTTGAACCAGGCCATGTGGTACCGCAACGGCGAGGACTATCGCAAATGGGCCGTCGAGACCTATGCGAAGGACAAGGTGCTGATCGAGCGCCTCGGCCTGGCGGCCAAGTAAGCGATGGCGACGATGGCTGCTGTGATCGAACCGGCCTTTCGCAATCTGGCCGAGCTGTTGCATGAGCATGCCTTGCAGCAACCGACACGGCCGGCGCTGGTGCAAGGTGAGCTGTCGCTGAGCTACAGCGAGCTTGACGCGCTGATGGACCGCGTCGCTGCCGCGTTGCAGCGTGACGGTGTTCAGCCGGGTCAGGCGATCGCGCTGTGCGGCGCGTCCACGCCCTGGCAGGCCGCGCTCTTCCTCGGTGCGCTGCGGGCCGGCGTGGTGGTGGCGCCGCTGGCACCGTCCGTCACGCCGCCGGCCTTTGCTGCGATGTTGGGCGATGCGCAAGCTCAAGCGCTGTTCGTCGATGCGACGGCGGCGGCGCTGTTGCCGGCCGATTTGGCCATGCCCTGTGTGGCCCTCGACACGCCGGCGTTCGAGGCCTGGCTGGCGCCGCTGGGCAGCCGGCCACTGCCGGTCACGCTGCAGCCGGCCTCGCCGTTCAACATCATCTATTCGTCTGGCACTACCGGCCAGCCCAAAGGCATCGTCCAGCCGCACGGCATGCGCTGGATGCATGTGATGCGCGGCGCGCAATACGGCTACGCGCCGGGCAGCGTGACTCTGTTGGCCACGCCGCTGTACTCGAACACGACGCTGGTGGTGTTCTTCCCGACGCTGGCTTTTGGCGGCACGGTGCTGTTGATGGACAAGTTCGACGCCGCCGGCTACCTGGCGCTGGCGCAAGCCCGGCGCGTCACGCACACGATGCTGGTGCCGGTGCAATATCAACGTTTGATGGCGCTGCCGCAGTTCGATGCCCATGACTTGAGCGCTTTTCAGGTCAAGTTCTGCACCAGCGCCCCGTTCGCGGCCGCGCTGAAGGCCGACGTGCTGGCGCGCTGGCCGGGCGGCCTGATCGAGTTCTACGGCATGACCGAAGGCGGCGGCACCTGCATCCTCGACGCCCGCCAGAACCCGAGCAAATTGCACACGGTGGGCCAGCCGGCCGAGGGCCACGACTTCCGCCTGATCGACGAAGCCGGGCTTGAAATTCCTGCGGCTGCGGCTGGTGAAGAGAGTGAAGCCGGTGAATTGGTCGGGCATTCGGCCGGCATGATGGCCGGTTATCACGGCCAGCCCGAGAAGACGCGCGAGGCCGAATGGTTCGCTCCGGATGGCAAGCGCTTCATACGCACCGGTGACGTTGGTCGCTTCGATGCTGATGGCTTCTTGATTCTGCTCGACCGCAAGAAGGACATGATCATCTCCGGCGGCTACAACATCTACCCGAGTGACCTGGAAGCCGAGCTGCGCTTGCACCCGGCCGTGGCCGAAGTGGCCGTCGTCGGCGTGCCCAGCGAGGCCTGGGGCGAAACGCCGGTGGCCTTTGTCGTGCTGCGCGCCGGTGCGCACGCGCCCGATGCCGAGCTGCGCGCTTGGCTGAACGCTCGCGTCGGCAAGACGCAGCGGCTCAGCGATCTGCAAAGCCTGGCCGAGCTGCCCCGCAGCGCCATCGGCAAATTGCTGAAGCGCGACTTGCGCGATGGCTACAACAAAGTGAGCAACACATGAGCGTGAATCGTCGTCACTTCTCTACCGGTTTGGCTGCGCTGGGGGCGTCGCTGGCCTGGCCTCATGGGCAAGCTCTGGCACAAGCCTCGGGCCACGCCTGGCCGGCCAAACCGATCCGCATCATCGTGCCCTATCCGCCGGGCGGTTTCACCGATGTGACCGCGCGGCTGATTGCGCAAAAGTTGCAGGAACGCCTCGGGCAACCGGTGATCGTCGACAACAAGCCCGGCGCCAACAGCCTCATCGGCGTTGACGCAATGGCCAAGGCACCGGCCGATGGTTACACCTTTGCGGTCGTGATCGCGGCTTACGCGGCCAACACCAGCCTGTACCCGAAGCTGCCCTACGACCCGGCCAAAGACATCGCGGCGGTCTCGCTGATCGGCCTGTCGCCACTGGTGGCCGCCGTCAGCAACGACGCACCGTTCAAGACCGCCGCCGAACTGGTCGCCTACGCCCGCGCCAACCCCGGCAAGGTCAGCTTCGGCTCCAGCGGCAACGGCTCGGCGGCACATTTGTCGACCGAGTTGTTGAAGTCGCTGACCGGCAGCTATATGGTTCACATCCCCTACCGTGGCGCGGCCGCCGCGCTGACCGATTTGATGGGCGGGCAGATTCATTTATTCCTCGATGCGGCCTCTGGGCTGATCAACCCGGGCAAGAGCGGCCGGGTGCGCTTGATCGGCGTGGCCAGTGACAAGCGCTTGCCGGCCTTGCCCGATGTGCCCACCTTCATCGAGCAGGGCGTGAAGGGTTTTACCGGCAGCACCTGGGCCGGCCTGCTGGCTCCGGCGGGGACACCGGCGGACCTCATCAAAAAG
>CANFYD010000417.1 GCA_947450745.1 Burkholderiales bacterium | reverse complement strand
GTCTTGTTGGTGACGCGACCTGCGGCGTCCTTGGTGACGACGCGCAGGTAATAGTCCTGCACCGGGTACTGGTTGTTGTTGAACTTGAATGGGCCGCGCACCGAGGCAAACTTGGCCGCTTTCAGCGCTTTCAACAACGCAGGCTTGTCCTCGATCTTGCCCTTCACATCGCGCACCGCCGCATCCATCAACAAAGCGGCGTCATAGCCTTGTGAGGCATACAGCGACGGCAGGCGGCCGTAGTCCTTCTGGAAGTCGGCGACGAACTTCTTGTTGGCGGCGTTATCCATGTCGTGCGCCCAATGCGAGCTGTTGAACATGCCCAGCATCGGCTCGCCCACCGCACGGATCACATCCTCATCGGCCGAAAAACCGGGGCCGAACAGCGTGATGTCCTTGGACAGGCCGGCGCCGACAAACTGCTTGATGAAGTTGATGCCCATGCCGCCGGGCAAGAAGATGTACATCGCGTCCGGCTTGGCGGCGCGGGCTTGCGCCAGTTCGGCCGAATAGTCCAGCTGCCCCAGCTTGGTGTAGATCTCATCGGCCACCGCGCCCTTGTAGTAGCGCTTGAAGCCGACCAGTGCGTCCTTGCCGGCGGGGTAGTTGGGCGCCAACATGACGACCTTCTTGAAGCCTTTGTCGGTCACCGTCTTGCCGACCGCTTCATGCAGGTTGTCGTTCTGCCAAGCCACGTTGAAGAAATAGGGGTTGCATTGCTCGCCGGCGTATTGCGACGGGCCGGCATTGGCACTGATGTAGGGCGTTTTGCTTTCAAACACGCTGGGGCCCACGGCCAGCATCAGGTTGGAAAACACGATGCCGGTCATGAAATCGACCTTCTCCTTCTTGATCAGCCGGTCCGAGGTCTGCTTGGCCACCTCGGGGTTTTGCTGGTCGTCGGCGGTGATCACTTCCACCGCCACCCCGCCGAACTTGCCGCCGCTGTGCTTCAGCGCCAGGTTGAAGCCATCACGAATGTCCACGCCCAAGCCCGCACCGGGGCCGGACAAGGTGCTCAGCAAACCGACCTTGATCTTGTCGGCCGCCCAGGCGGGTGCGGCCACGGTCAGCGCCGAGGTCAAAGCCAGCAACACCGCAGCACTCAAAATGTTCTTCTTCATGGGTTCTCCAATCAAGACGGTCAGGATTCAATCTCGCGCAGGCGAAAGCGTTGCAGCTTACCTGTCTCGGTGCGGGGCAAGCGGGTGCGGAACTCGATCGCACGCGGGTATTTGTAGGGCGCTATTTCCGCTTTGACAAAGTCTTGCAGCGTGCGCGCCATGTCCGGCCCGGGCGCAAAGCCGTCCCGCAGCACCACCACCGCCTTGACGATCTGGCCGCGCGCCTCGTCGGCCACGCCGATCACGCCGCATTCGGCCACCGCCGGGTGGGTCAGCAAGGCCTGCTCGACCTCAGGCCCGGCGATGTTGTAGCCGCCAGAAATAATCATGTCGTCGGTGCGGGCCTGGTAGACGAAATAGCCGTCTGCATCGACCAGATACGCATCGCCGGTCAGGTTCCAGCCGTTCAGCACATAGCTGCGCTGCCGGTCGTCGGCCAAGTAGCGGCAACCGGTCGGGCCCTTCACCGCCAGATGACCGACTTGGCCGGCCGGCAAGACTTGGCCCGAGTCGTCCAGCACGCAGGCGCGGTAGCCGGGCACCGGCACGCCGGTGGCACCCGGTTTGGCATGGGCCTCGTCATGCGAGATGAAGATATGCAGCAACTCGGTGGCACCGATGCCGTCGATCAGCTCGATGCCGGTGGCTTCGCGCCACAACTGGCGGGTGGCCGCCGGCAGCGCTTCACCGGCGCTGACGCAATGCCGCAAGCTGCTCAGGTCATGCACGCCCGCCTGCACGCCAATCTGCGCCGCCATCGCTCGGTACGACGTCGGCGCGGTGATGCAAATGGTGGCGCGGTAGTGGGCAATCGCCGGCAGCAGCAGCTCGGGCGAGGCCTTGTCCAGCAGAACGGCAGAAGCGCCCACGCTGAGCGGAAACAGCAGCAAGCCGCCCAGGCCGAAAGTAAACGCCAGCGGCGGGCTGCCGATGAAGACATCGTCCGGCTGTGGGCGCAGCACATGGGGCGGCCAGCAGCGGCAGATGGCCAGCAGGTCCCGGTGAAAATGCATCGTGCCCTTGGGCGCACCGGTCGTGCCTGAGGTGAACGCGATCAGCGCGCAGTCCTCGGCGGCGGTGTCCACGTTGCTGAATTGCCCGCTCTTGGCCGCTGCGCGCACCTCCAGCCCATCTTGCTGATCGCTGCGGAAGTGGCAGATGCAGCGCAACGTCGGGCACAGCGGCTCGGCCAAGGCCAGCTCGGCCGCCAAGCGGGCATCGCACAGCGCGTGGCTGATCTGCGCCTTATTGATGACTTGGCACAGCTCCTTGGCGCGCAGCAGCGGCATGGTGGCCACCGCCACCCCGCCCGCCTTTTGCACCGCAAACCAGCAGGCGGCCAGCTCCGGCGTGTTGGCTCCGCGCAGCAGCACCCGGTTGCCGGGCAGCAGGCCCAAATCCTCGATCAACACCTGAGCGATGGCGTTGGCGCGGGCCTGCAGGTCGGCATAGGTCCAGCGCACACCGGCGGCTTGCAGGCACAGGCGATCGCCCTGCCCACGGGCCACCCAGGCGTCAAGCAGCTCGGTAGCGCAGTTGAGGCGGGGCGGAAATTGCAGCTCGGGCAGCTCGAAAATCAGCTCCGGCCATTGCTCGCGGGGCGGCAAATGGTCGCGGGTGAAGGTGTCGACGTGGGCGCTGGCGGCGTTGTTGGCGTTGGCGTTGGCGTTGGGGCTGGGGCTGGCGGTTTGGGTCATTTCAGTAGATCCCGTCCAATGATCAGTTGCTGAACTTCGCTCGCTCCTTCATAGATGCGCAGCGCACGGATTTCGCGGTACAGCTGCTCGACCATCTCGCCGCTCTGCACGCCGCGCCCACCGTGCAGTTGCACGGCCGCGTCGATGACACGCTGCGCGCCCTCGGTCGCCATCAGCTTGGCCATCGCCGCCTCGCGGGTCACCCCCTGCCCCTGGTCGCGCTGCCAAGCCGCGCGGTAGACCAGCAGCGCTGAGGCATCCACCGTGCACGCCATGTCGGCCAGCTTGGCCTGCGTCAGCGGCAGGTCGGCCAAGCGGGCACCGAACATCGGGCGGGACTTGGCCTGACTGATGCCTTCTTGCAGCGCACGGCGGGCAAAGCCCAGCGCGGCGGCAGCCACCGAGGTGCGAAAAATGTCCAACGTGCGCATCGCCAGCTTGAAGCCCTCGCCCGGCGCGCCCAGGCAGCGCGACTTGGGCACCCAGCATTGGCTGAACTGCAAGCGCGCCAGCGGGTGCGGCGCGATCACCTGCAAACGCTCGGCAACCAGCAGGCCGGGCGAATCCGCATCGACGATGAAGGCTGAGATGCCGCGTGAACCGGGGGCTTCAGCCGCAGGCCCGGTGCGAGCAAAGACGACGTAAAAGTCGGCAATGCCGCCGTTCGAAATCCAGGTTTTTTCACCGTTCAGCCAATAGCCATCGGCGCCGGTGGCCGCATCAACGCCCGCAGTGGCGCGGCATTGCAAGGCCGCCACATCCGAGCCGGCGTCCGGTTCGGACAACGCAAAGGCTGCCAGCGCGACTCCACCCGCCACTTGCGGCAGGTATTGATGGCGCTGCTCCGGCGTGCCGTGCAGCGAAATGGCACCCGAGCCCAGGCCCTGCATCGCGAAGGCAAAGTCGGCCAAGCCGTTGTAGCGAGCCAGCGTTTCACGCAGCAAGCAGATCGAACGGGTGTCGATCAGCTCGGCCGCGCCGCCCAGGTCCTGCCCGGCTACCGCGTGGCGCAGCCAGCCGGCTTGCCCCAGCGCCCGCACCAAGGCCTGACATTCAGCGTCCACCTCGGCAAGCTCCGTTGGATGCTCCCGGTGCTGCAAATGCTCGGCGCACCAAGCGTCCAGATCCTTCGCCAACTCGCGATGCCGAGGCTCGAAAAACGGCCATTCCAGATGTTTCAAGTGCATCTCAGTCCCCCTTGAATTCAGGCCGTTGCTTGGCCGCAAAAGCCATATAAGCGCGCTGAAAATCCTGCGTCATCATGCAAATGGCCTGC
>CANFYD010000416.1 GCA_947450745.1 Burkholderiales bacterium | reverse complement strand
TCTCCAAGCTGCAGGTCGACACGCTGGACAAGAACTGCGACCGCTTCGGGCTGACGCAGTTCAAGATGAACGACCGCCGCCAAGGCATCGTCCATGTGATCGGGCCTGAGCAGGGCGCCACCTTGCCCGGCATGACCGTGGTGTGCGGCGACAGCCACACGTCCACGCACGGCGCCTTCGGTGCGCTGGCTCACGGCATCGGCACGTCCGAGGTGGAGCATGTGCTGGCCACGCAGACGCTGCTCGCCAGGAAGGCGAAGAACCTGCTGGTACGCGTCGAGGGCACGCTGCCGCGCGGCTGCAGCGCCAAGGACATCGTGCTGGCCATCATCGGCAAAATCGGCACGGCCGGCGGCACCGGTTACACGATCGAATTTGGCGGCGCGGCGATTCGTGCGCTGACGATGGAAGGCCGGATGACGGTCTGCAATATGGCCATCGAGGCGGGTGCCCGGGCCGGTTTGATCGGCGTCGATGACACGACGATCAACTACTGCAAGGGCCGGCCGTTCAGCCCGACCGGGGTGGAATGGGAGCAGGCCGTGGCTTATTGGCGCACTCTGCACACCGACGCCGCCGCGGTCTTCGACCTGGTGGTGGAACTGGACGCCGCGCAGCTGCGCCCGCAAGTCACCTGGGGCACCTCGCCCGAGATGGTGTTGTCCATCGACGACCGCGTGCCGGACCCGGAAAAAGAAAAAGACGCTGTCAAACGCGGTGCCATCGAGCGGGCCTTGCAGTACATGAATCTGGAGCCGAACAAGGCGATCAGCGACATCCACATCGACAAGGTTTTTATCGGCTCCTGCACCAACAGCCGCATCGAGGACATGCGCGAGGCCGCCGCCGTCGTGCGCCGCTTGGGCAGCGGTGGGCGCATCGCCGCCAATGTGCGCTTGGCCCTGGTCGTGCCCGGTTCGGGCCTGGTCAAGGCGCAGGCCGAGGCCGAAGGGCTGGACCAGATCTTCAAGGCGGCCGGCTTCGAGTGGCGCGAGCCCGGTTGCTCGATGTGCCTGGCCATGAATGCCGACCGGCTGGAGCCGGGCGAGCGCTGCGCCTCGACCAGCAACCGCAATTTCGAAGGCCGCCAAGGTGCCGGTGGTCGCACCCACTTGGTCAGCCCCGCGATGGCCGCCGCTGCGGCAATGGCCGGGCATTTCGTTGACGTGAGTTCTTAAGCCTTGTGGGACAGACCGCCCGAGCGTACCCGCGAGGGCCGAATGTGGCACCCGCGTCAGGCCAAGCCAGCTCATGTCGGCACTTCGTTGACCGTGCCGAAATCGCTCGCGGGTCTTGACCCGCCCTACGTAGCGACGGGGCTGAAATCGGCTTTATCTGTTTTGTTTCTTGAGGTTGAAATAATGGAAAAGTTCACTATCCACAAAGGCTTGGTCGCTCCGATGGACCGCGAGAACGTCGATACCGACGCGATCATTCCGAAGCAATTCCTGAAGTCGATCAAGCGCAGCGGCTTTGGCCCGAATCTGTTCGACGAGTGGCGTTATCTGGATCACGGCGAGCCCGGCCAAGACCCGGCGACGCGCAAGATCAACCCCGATTTCGTGCTCAATCAGGCGCGCTACCAGGGCGCTTCGGTGCTGTTGGCCCGCAGCAACTTCGGTTGCGGCTCCAGCCGCGAGCACGCGCCCTGGGCCTTGGATCAATACGGCTTTCGGGCCTTGATCGCGCCCAGCTTTGCCGATATTTTCTTCAACAACTGCTTCAAGAACGGCCTGCTGCCGATCCAGTTGCCCGAGGCTGTGGTGGCCAAGTTGTTCGACGAAGTGCTGGCTTTCCCCGGTTATCAATTGACCGTCGATCTGGAGCGCCAAGTGGTGGTCAAGCCCGATGGGGTCGAGCTGCCGTTCGAGGTGCAGCCGTTCCGCAAGTTCTGCTTGCTCGGCGGTTTTGACGACATCGGCCTGACGCTGCGCCATGCCGACAAAATCAAGTCCTTCGAGGCGGCTCGCATCGCGGCCAAGCCCTGGCTGGCCAACCGTCTGATTGCGTGATCGCCTGATCCGCAACCGCATCGAAATAAAGCAAAGTAAAGAAGAAAAAATGAAAATCGCAGTCCTCCCCGGTGACGGCATCGGCACCGAAATCGTCGCCGAAGCGCTCAAAGTATTGAACGTCCTCGACCTGCCGTTCGAGCTGGAAACCGCGCTGGTCGGCGGTGCCGCCTTCGACGCCCATGGCCACCCCTTGCCCGACGCCACGCTGCAACTGGCCAAGGACGCCGACGCGGTGCTGTTCGGTGCCGTGGGTGACTGGAAGTACGACACGCTGGACCGCCCGCTGCGCCCCGAGCAGGCGATTCTGGGCTTGCGCAAGCACTTGGGCTTGTTTGCCAACTTCCGCCCGGCCATCTGCTACCCGCAGCTGACCGATGCGTCGAGCCTGAAGCCGGAATTGGTGGCGGGGCTGGACATCCTGATCATCCGCGAGCTGACCGGTGACATCTACTTTGGCCAGCCACGCGGGCGGCGCATCGCCACTGACGGCCATTTCCCCGGCGCCGAGGAAGCGTTCGACACGATGCGCTATTCGCGCCCTGAGATCGAGCGCATCGCCCATGTGGCCTTCCAGGCGGCCCGCAAGCGCGGCAGCCGGGTCACCAGCGTCGACAAGGCCAATGTGCTGGAGACCTTCCAGTTCTGGAAAGACGTGATGATTGATGTCCACGCCGATTACCCGGATGTGGCGCTCGACCACATGTATGTGGACAACGCGGCGATGCAACTGGTCAAGGCACCGAAGAAGTTCGACGTGCTCGTCACCGGCAATATGTTCGGCGATATCTTGTCCGACGCGGCGGCGATGCTGACCGGCTCGATCGGCATGCTGCCCTCGGCCTCGCTGGACAAGAACAACAAGGGCTTGTACGAGCCCAGCCACGGCAGCGCGCCGGACATTGCTGGCAAAGGCATCGCCAATCCGCTGGCTACAATCTTGTCCGCCGCCATGATGCTGAAGTTCTCGCTCAACCAACCGGAAGCCGCAGCCCGCATCGAGGCCGCCGTCAGCGCCGTGTTGTCCCAGGGTCTGCGTACCGCAGACATCTGGAGCGAGGGCACGCAGCGGGTCGGCACAAGTGCCATGGGCGATGCGGTGGTGGCGGCCCTGACGGCGTCCAACACCACCCTGAAGAGCTGATCCCGCTTCGACTTGTCTCGCCTCAAACCCTGGCGACGCAAGCCGGGGAGGTTCAGCTCAAGAATTTTCTAGAGCTTTAGAGGTAGACGCGATGACGACAACTTTGGTAGGACTGGTGGGCTGGCGCGGCATGGTGGGTTCCGTGTTGATGGAACGCATGCAGGCGGAGGGCGATTTTGAGCTGATCGAGCCGCTGTTCTTCAGCACTTCGAACGCCGGCGGCACGGCCCCGGCGCAAGCCAAGAACGAAACCAAGCTGCAAGACGCGTTTGATATCGAGCAGCTGAAGCGCTGCGCCATCATCATCACCGCCCAGGGCGGCGACTACACCAGCGAAGTCTTCCCCAAGCTGCGCGCGGCCGGCTGGAGCGGCCATTGGATTGACGCCGCCTCCACCTTGCGCATGGAAGACGACGCGGTCATCGTGCTCGACCCGGTCAACCTGCCGGTGATTCAGTCGGCACTGAGCAAGGGCGGGCGCATCTGGGTCGGCGGCAACTGCACCGTCAGCTGCATGTTGATGGGCGTGGGCGCGCTTTACAAGGCCGGGCTGGTCGAATGGATGAGCACCCAGACCTATCAAGCGGCTTCGGGCGGCGGCGCTCAGCACATGCGTGAGTTGCTGACGCAATACGGCACGCTGCATGCCGAGGTGAAGGCGCTGCTGGACAACCCGAAGAGCGCGATTCTGGAGATCGACCGCTTGGTGGTGGCCAAGCAGCGGGCGTTGTCCGCTGCTGAGACAGCCAACTTCGGCGTACCGCTGGGCGGCTCGTTGATCCCCTGGATCGACAAGGATCTCGGCGTGGGCAAGACCCGCGACGAAGCCGGCTGGGGCACCTCCAAGGAAGAGTGGAAGGGCATGGCCGAGACCAACAAGATCCTCGGGCTGGGCGAAGGGTTCGGCAGTGCTGCGATCCCAGTGGACGGCTTTTGCGTGCGGG
>CANFYD010000415.1 GCA_947450745.1 Burkholderiales bacterium | reverse complement strand
GCCAGTTCAAGGTGGACATCGGCTTGATCGGCATTTCCGGCATCGAGCCCGACGGTTCGCTGCGCGACTACGACTACCGCGAAGTGATGGTGGCCCGCGCCATCATCGAACACTCGCGCGAGGTCTGGCTGGCCACCGACCACAGCAAGTTCAACCGCCCGGCCTTTGCCCTGGTGGCCCATTTGGCGCAGATCGACGTGCTGTTCACCGACGCCGCCCCGCCCGAGCCCTTCCCCGCGCTGTTGAGCGACGCCGGCGTGGAGCTGGTGTTGGCCAGTTGAGGCTGCGTGATGATTACGGGCCTCGTGTCGCGTCAAGCGCATGAGAAAAAACCAGATTCATCCGGTTTCATCTATGTTGGGCGGGCCAAGACCCGCGAGCTATTCCGGCACTGGCACCGTATTGCCGCCATGAGCTGGGTTGGCGCAACACGGGGTGCCATGGTCGGCCAGACGCGGGTCACGACCCGCCCTACAGGCTAAGCGTAGTGCGACGTTTGCCACGTTGAGAAGAACACAGTCGAAGGATCGGCCCGGCGGGGCGTTTTGCGGAGGTAAAGAAGGGAGATCGTGACCCTAGGTCACGTCGGAATGACACGAAGCAAAACGACCCGCCGGGCCGATCCCGCGAGCTAGCTCAGGACACACAACGACTGACGAAACGCTGCCAAATAGGCCGCTTCTTCGCGAACGCCGAGTACCACCAGAAGCCTGAATTGCCCTCAAGGAGACAACACCATGACTTACCTACTCGCCCTTGACCAAGGCACCTCCAGCTCACGCAGCATCATCTTCGACGCGGCGGGCCAGATCGTGGCCTCGGCGCAGCGCGAGTTCCGGCAGATCTTTCCGCAGCCCGGCTGGGTCGAGCATGACGCGCTGGAAATCTGGGACAGCCAGCTCGCCACCGCCCGCGAGGTGTTGGCCAAAGCGGGCTTGCAGGCCGGCGACATCAAGGCCCTGGGCATCACCAACCAGCGCGAAACCACGGTGGTGTGGAACCGCCAGACCGGCCTGCCGATTCACCCGGCCATCGTCTGGCAAGACCGGCGCGCCGAGCCGACTTGTGCCGACCTGCGTGCAAAGGGCCTGACCCCGCTGGTCCAGCAAAAAACAGGCTTGGTCATCGACGCTTATTTTTCCGCCACCAAGTTGAAGTGGATTCTTGACCAAGTGCCCGGTGCGCGCGCTCAGGCCGGGCGCGGCGAGCTGGCCTTCGGCACGGTCGATTCCTGGTTGGTCTGGCGCTTGACGAACGGCCGCGTGCACGCCACCGATGTCAGCAATGCGGCCCGCACGATGCTGTTCAACGTGCACCGCAATGAATGGGACGACGAGCTGCTGCAACTGCTGGACATTCCGCGTGAGCTGCTGCCGACCGTCCACCCGTCGGCGCATCTGTTCGGCCACGCGGCGGCCGAACATCTGGGGGCCGAGATCGCCATCGGCGGCATTGCCGGCGACCAGCAATCGGCCCTGTTCGGCCAAGCCTGCTTCAAGGCCGGCATGGCCAAGAACACCTACGGCACCGGCTGCTTCATGCTGATGCACACCGGCGCGCAGTTCCAGACCTCGACCAACGGGCTCATCACGACCAGCGCCGCGCAATCGACCGCCACGCCAGAGTTCGCGCTCGAAGGCAGCGTCTTCATCGGCGGTGCCGTGGTGCAGTGGCTGCGCGACGGCTTGCAAGCTTTTGATGCCAGCAACGAGGTGGAAGGCCTGGCCGAAAGCGTGCCGGACGCCGGCGGCGTGATGTTCGTGCCCGCCTTCACCGGCCTGGGCGCGCCGTACTGGAACGCCGAGGCCCGCGGTGCCATCGTCGGCCTGA
This sequence comes from Burkholderiales bacterium, assembly GCA_947450745.1. Taxonomy (GTDB): domain Bacteria; phylum Pseudomonadota; class Gammaproteobacteria; order Burkholderiales; family Burkholderiaceae_C; genus Paucibacter_A. The sequence goes on along the minus strand of CANFYD010000415.1, from coordinate 2,302 downwards.
CGCGCGGCAGCACGGTCGCCCACATCGCCCGCGCCGCGCTGGAAAGCATTGCGTTCCAGAGCGCCGCCCTGCTGCAAGCCATGAGCCGCGACGCGGTGGCTGCCGGGGGCGCGCCGGTGTCCGAGTTGCGGGTGGACGGGGGCGCTTGCGTCAACAACCTGCTGATGCAGTTCCAGGCCGACCTGCTGGGCATCCCGGTCGTGCGCCCGCGCGTCATCGAAACCACCGCCCTCGGTGCCGCCTATCTGGCCGGCCTGTCCAGCGGCGTCTACCGCAGCCTTGACGACTTGAGCAGCCACTGGCGTGCCGAACGGGTGTTCCGCCCCACCATGCCCCGCGCCCGTGCGCAGGAGCTGATGGCCAATTGGGAACGGGCAGTCAGGCAGGCTTGTGCGAGTTAGCGAGTTAATTTGCTGTTGCGGCAATGGGTGACGAAGCCGGTGCCGCCAGCCCCTTGATCACGTCTTGCATCGCCTGCCGGTACACCTCGGGCGCGTCGGCGTGCAGGCGGCTGTGTGAGCCGCCGGGGACTTCGACCCAGCGGACGCCGGGCCGGGCTGCGTCGCGCAGCCGTTGGCCCAGCTCGATCGGCACGGTTTTGTCGGCGCTGCCGTGCAGGATCAGCAACGGTGCATCAACCCGGCCGATCTTGGCCAGTGAATCGAACTTCAGCGTGGTGATGGCAGCCCCGATGCGGCCCCAGAAGCCGGCCGTGGCCGCCACGTCGGGCAGGCTGGTGAAGGTGGATTCCAGCACCAGCGCGCCGTAGTCGCTCGGGTAATGCAAGCGGCTGGCCAGCGTGACGGCCGCCGCGCCGCCCATCGAATGACCAAAGATGACGCGTTGCCCGGCCAGCGGTTGACGCCGTTTCAGCTCGGCCCAGGCCGTTTCCACATCGGCGGCAATCGTTGCCTCGGACGGGATGATGGCCGTGCTGTCGCCCCAGCCCCGGTAATCGACCGCCAGCACCGCAAAGCCGGCATCGCGCAGTGCCTCGATCTTGGGCAGGTTGTAATAAAGGCTGCGCAGCGTGCCGTGCAGATAGAGCAGCGTCGGTGCGTGGGGGTCGGCTTGCGGCAGCCACCACAGCGCCAGTTGTTCAGTCTTAGCGGTCACAGCGGGCGTGGCAGCAGTTGCGGCCATTGCGTCGATGGATGGCAGCGCTGCTCCTGAGTCGGCGGCCGGCACCGCCACCAAAAAGCGCAAGTCCCCGGGCCGCAGGCCTACCGTGTCGTTGCCGATGTATTGGGCCGGCCGGTCGGCGCTGGGGCGCAGCGCGGCTTGGCGTTCCTTGTCGCTCAGCCAGGCGCAGCCGCTCAAACTCAGGGTGAGCCACAACAGCCCTACCAGCGTGGTTCCGACCCGCAGTGGTTGATGGTTTCGATTGAGCTTGCTCAACGGACTTCGGGTCTCGGCGACAATGCGGCGCATGAAATACCTTTCCAAACGGCCCTTGCGGGCCTTTTTTACGTCTTGTGCCGCCGTATGCGCGCTGTTTACCGGCTTGCCCGCCAGCGCTCAAGAGCAAGAAGACACCTCCCGTTTTAACGGCCCCGGCCATTGGCGCATGGTGGCGTCGCCTTACACCCACCATTTTCATTACAGCGAAGAGCACCGCTACGTGTGGGCGATCGGCGCAGAACGCCAAGCGGACACCGGCTGGTTGGTCGGGGCATCCTACTTCAGCAACTCTTTCGGCCAACCCAGCGCCTACGTTTACGCTGGCGAGCGCTACACCGGCCTGCTGCATCTCGCACCGCTGTACTTCCAGTGGACGGCCGGCATCCTGTACGGCTACAAAGGCCAGTACAAGGACAAAGTGCCGCTCAACTACGGCGGCTTTTCACCCGGTGCCGTGGTCTCGCTTGGCTGGCAGTTAAACCGCGAGTCGGGCATGCAGCTCAACTTGCTCGGTGATGCCGGGGTGATGGTTCAGTTTTCCCACGACTTCCACTGAGCGGTGGATCGGCCGACCCTGAACCGGATCACCCGAGCGGCGGGCTGCAGTTTCAGGCGTAGGGCGGGTCGCGACCCGCGTGTGGCTGGCTGTGGCATTCGTCTTGTGCCCGGCCGGCTTCAACGGGAGCTGCCAGCCCGGTTCGGCTGATCGCGGGTCTCGACCCAATACTGTTCGTTTTGAGTACCAAGTGCTTGATTTCATTGACTTCTGTCGGCCACGCCACCTTGGACAGCTCACGCGCAGTAAATTAGGGTTAACCCGCAAAATGTGCTTAAGCGAACTGTATTGGGTCGCGACCCGCGTGGTGGCGGTGGCGAGGTGGTGATTACGGCGGGCCGGCCG